>JAATGU010000108.1 GCA_015654535.1 Bacteroidales bacterium | reverse complement strand
TACTTGCATTATCGGCCCTTCGGGTTGTGGAAAGACTACACTTCTTAAAAGTATCAACCGGTTAATAGATACCAGTGCAGGAGTTCGCATTGATGGTTCTGTGCTAATAGATGGTGAAGATATTTATGGACGTAATACAGAGCTCACCCACCTTCGTAAAAAGATGGGATTACTTTCTCAGCGACCTACTCCACTTCCTATGTCTATTTATGATAATGTGGCCTTTGGTTGCAAAATACATGGAATAAGGAAGCGAAAAGAACTGGATGCTATTGTGGAACAGTACCTTGTTGCCACTGGATTATGGGAGGAAGTGAAAGAACGATTGCATTCACCTGCGGCCACGCTTTCCATTGGTCAGCAACAACGGTTGTGCCTGGCACGGGGATTGGCAGTTGAACCTCAGTTTATCCTTGGGGATGAATCAACTTCCGCGCTTGATCCTATTTCGAGCAAACGTATCGAAGAGTTATTTCTCCATTTGCGCGAAGATTACGGCATTATCTTGGTAACCCATACCTTACGTCAAGCACTTCGTATTGCCGACTATGTTATTTTTATGTATTTGGGAGAAGCCATAGAACAAGGCCCGGCGAATGAATTCTTTAAGAATCCTCAACATGAACTTACTAAGCAATATTTAAGCGGAGTGTTTAGCTAACTATTTATTTCATTAACACACAATTCTAAAGCTCATGTACAAATTACCTCATACGCTTGCTGATGATATTAATTACATTGGCACGTTGATAAAAGATTTTAAAGACGGCACAATTCAAGCTGCACAATTTAAGGCGATACGAGTCCCAATGGGAATCTATGAACAACGTAAAGACGGAACATACATGGTGCGTGTGCGCTGTACCGGCGGTTTTATCTCTCCCGAACAGTTAAAAGCGTTGGCTCTGACGGCTATTCAAGCCAATGTTCCGCATTTGCATATTACTACCCGGCAAGAGATACAACTTCACTATGTGGATCTTTCTTATGTGAAGCCGATACTGGAAGAGCTAAAAGAGGCGGAACTTGGAACTAAAGGTGGAGGTGGGAATACTATCCGTAATATATTAGTGGACATTAACGCGGGGATCAGCTCCGATGAGGTGTTTGATGTCTATCCGTATGCGGTGGATTTAACGACTCGGCTGATCG
This sequence comes from Bacteroidales bacterium, assembly GCA_015654535.1. Classification (GTDB taxonomy): domain Bacteria; phylum Bacteroidota; class Bacteroidia; order Bacteroidales; family Bacteroidaceae; genus Bacteroides. Next base: position 44,115 of record JAATGU010000108.1, on the reverse strand, counting down.
CGGAGAGTGATTCATTTACAATGCCCCGTAAACTTAAAATAGCTTTTGCCATTTCTGAGGAGCATGCGGATTATGCGTTGGTGAATGATTTGGGCTTTATTCCTAAGATTAAAGAAGGACAGCGAGGATTCAAAGTTTATCTGGGTGGATCGGTTGCTTCAAGTCCCACATTGGGTTGGCTGTTATTCGACTTTCTTCCTGAGGAGGACTTATTGCGGGTGGCTATTGCCGCCAAGCGTTTCTTTTCGGCCAACGGGAACCGAAAGAATAGGCACAAAGCAAGGATCAGATATATCTTTTATAAATTGGGTGCAGAGGAAACAATCCGCTTGTTCAATACCTATTTTCAGGAGGCAAAGGCCGATGAAAGTTTGGCGTACGTGCCTTCAGAGTTAGCTTTTACTACTTTAGTTCCTACCTTCCCTGCCATAGCGGATCAGTCGTCGTCATTCCTTACTTGGAAGAAACGTTATGCGGCGGAGCAAAGGCAGAAAGAACTTTACGCCATTACACTTCCCGTTCAGCATGGCAATGCTTCGCCGGAAACATTTCTGAAGTTGGCTGAGTTTGCTGCCGGTTTTGGCAATGATACATTGCGGTTCACTACCCGTCAAGATATACAATTGCGGAATATCCCCGAAGTTTATTTACCCAATGTATATCATTTGCTTTTGGCACTTGGATTGGATACTGAACAGCCCTTCTTGGTGAATAGTCTGATATCCTGCACCGGAGCTGACACTTGCCGTCTGGGAATTTGTTTGTCTAAAGGTGCCTGTAAAGCTTTGCGGAATAAGTTAGCTAAAAGTAGCTTGGATATTGACCAACTTGCCGACTTAAAAATAAACATTTCCGGTTGTAGTAATTCCTGTGCACAGCAAGTTTGGTCGGACATAGGTTTTTCGGGGCGTGTTTCAAGGAATGAGAATATGTATCCTTCCTACACTGTTTACGCAAAGACTGAAGGCAAAACTCAACTGGGACAGGCATTGGGAGCAATTAGTGCACGGGATCTGCCGGATTTCACCGCTGATGTGTTGCATGCTTTTCTTGAAAAGGAAGACAGTTATCCGGCATTCGACGCTTTTTTGCAGCAAGAAGGCAAGAGTGTAATTAGTACTTTACTCAAGAAATACGAGGATGTTCCTCTTTTCAGTGAGGACAAGAATTACTATTATGACTGGGGAAGTGAGGATGTGTTCTCTTTAACCGCCCGGGGTAAAGCGGAATGTTCTGCCGGACTATTTGATATGATTGATATTGATGCAAATATCATTGAGAAGACTAAACAAGCTTTGGAATCAGAGACTGCTGAAAAGAAGATTAATGAACTGCTTTATGATCTTGTGTTCTCATCATCGCGGATGTTACTCATCACCAGAGGAGCCGAACCACGCACCATTGAGGATACATTTAATCTATTTGTCACTCTCTTCATTGAAGCGGGATTGGTAGATCAAAAGTTTAGGACAGTGGTTGAAACAGCCAGAAGTAAGAATGATTTGTTGGAGCAAAAAGAGTTAGCTTTTCAGTTGGCAGAGGTTGTGGTCACTCTTTACCAGAACATGGATGATAGTTTACAATTTAAAAACGTAACGCCAGTAGTGCTTACAGAACCATTGACTGAGAATAAGGTGAAGGAAGCCATTATAACGAAAGATTTCCGTGGCGTAGGCTGCCCCATGAACTTTGTTAAAACCAAACTTGCATTGGCAACAATCTCTTCTGGTGATTTGCTCGAAGTATGGCTCGATAATGGTGCTCCTATTGAGAACGTTCCAGGCTCAGTCCGCAACGAAGGACATTCCATTATAAGTACTACACAGGTACAAGATTATTGGAAAGTGGTGATTAAAAAGAAATAAAGACATGAGTCAAACAACACTTATCATTGCAGATAATCAGCCACTCACGGCTTTCGGATTGAAAGCATGGGCTGAACAGAGCGAGTTATTCGGTTCTGTTGTAGAATTATTGGAGAAGCGAACTTTAATGGAATATCTTCAAGAAATGCCCGATGATAATGTCTTGTTGATCATAGATATTGAACCGTTTGATTTTTTGGGAAAAGATGAAATAGTTCTCTTTTTTGAGGAACATAAACTCTTGCGGAAACTTTTTATTGGAGACCATTTTAATCAAGAGCAATTGTCTTTCATTGCAGAAGAAATTAGAGCAAATGTAATTCTCAAAAGCATTGATCTCGAAGAACTTGGCATTGCAGTGAACTTTACCTTAAAGGGACGCTACTATATTCAGTCCGAATTGCTCAGCCTCTTGATGAGAAGCAATACTACTCCGACGAAGTCTTCTTTTGATGACGTGCATCTCACTCCGACGGAACGGGATATCGCCACATTCATTGCCAATGGAAAGACAACTAAAGAGGTTGCGCTGATTCGAAACTTGAGTTATCACACGGTGGTGACTCATCGAAAAAACATTTTTCGTAAGCTAGGTGTATGCAGTATTCACGAATTAACCATCTATGCTATTAAATCGGGATTGATTGATCCTACTGAGTATTACATTTAAATAACTTTCCGATGGGTAATGATACTGCTTATTGGAATTAAATAAAAACGATTTTGGACTTCTTACCTATCTCAATTAATATAAGCAACCGCCGGATACTTATTGTAGGCGGTGGAAAAGTGGCTGCTCATAAAGCAGCTATTCTTTATCGCTTCACCGATTGTGCCACAGTGTTGGCTCCCCAAATTGATGAGAAATTTGGAGAACTTCCTTTTCTGATTAAAAAGAAACACTATGAACCAAGAGATCTGGATGAGTTTCAGTTGGTGTATATCTGTACGGATAATCACGAACTCAATAAGCAAATTAAGGAAGATGCCGAGGATAGGGGAATCATCGCCAGTGTTTGTGATGCTCCCGCTTTGTGTGACTTTGTGTCTCCTGCCATTTATTTACATCATCATATCACGATAGCAGTAGGATCGGATGCCAAAGAGGTAAAACGGTCTATTGCCATCCGTAACCGTATACAAGAACTGATTGAAAATGGTACATTACGAATCGATTAATCCCCAGAATGCTTCTTTGGAAGAACGAGAACTTTACTTTCGCAGAGCAAACTTCAAGGATGAGGCACCCAATGTTCTGCTGCAAACTTGTAATCGTATAGAAGTATACAAAGGGGAAGGAGAGGTGCCGGATGAAGTGATTCGTCATCTTTTCAGAGTAACATCGGGTTTGGAGTCGGCTTTGCCTGGTGAAAGAGCCATTCAAGGGCAAGTAAAAGAAGCTTATCGCCAAGCATGTGAAAGCCATAAATTACCTGTATCTATGCATAAGCTTTTTGAGGCGGCTTTGGCCGTGGGTAAAAGGGTGCGTATTGAGACAGAAATTTCACAAGGAGCGGTATCCCACAGTCTAGCTGCGCTTGAAATAATGAAAGAAGAAGAGGTGGACTTTGCCCATTCCCTTATCAGCATTATCGGAGTCAATAAGTTGACGGAAGATACGATTAAGTTTTTAAAAAACAAAGGTTCGCAGGCCATTTTTCTGGCCAATAGAAGTGTGGAGAAAGCACGAGTGTTGGCTCAGGCTACCGATTGCGAGGTTTGCGATTTGAGAGACAAACACAAGTTTATCGCCTTTTCCGATATACTGATCACCGCTACTTCCGCTCCCCATTTGATTATCCGTCCCGAAGATATTGATCCCCAAAAGAAACTACTCATTATAGATCTGGCTTTTCCAAGGGATGTGGATGAACGAATCCGCTCTTTTCCCAATGTATCCCTCTATAACTTGCAGGATATAGAAGGACATATCCGCAGAAATATTACTTTGCGAAAACACGAGATGGTAAAGGCAGCACAGATTATCGAGGAGGAAATTCAGAACCTACAGGCTGCTTTTCAGAAACGTAAGGAGAGAATATTCCTTCAGCCCTTATAGATTCTTTGTTTGATATATATCTAATACCTATTATGATATATATCAAGTGTATGCTTAGATCTATATCATATAAGTTCTCCGATATATATCAAAAGAAGAATATTTCAAGAGTAATACCCTATTTATGGTAGGGAAATACCGTAATTATGGCATTTACCATCTGCCATAACCAGTGTATCTTTGCCAATGAAATAAATAAAAAAATGATGCACTCACGCCCAATCAAAGTAATCAGCCGAAAAAGCAATCTGGCTTTGCTGCAAGTGGAAGAAGTTTTTCAGCAATATCCTCATATAGACTATGAATGGGTAACGCAAGATTCCTTTGGCGATAAGAATAAACAGGTATCTTTATTGGATTCTCCGCCCTCAGACCTCTTTACCCGTGAGCTCGATGAGGCTTTGATTAAAGGAGAAGCAGACATTGAAGTTCATTCCGCCAAAGATTTGCCCTATCCACTTCATCCGGCATTGGAGGTAATTACTTTGTTGGATGCGTTCGATCAAACGGATGCATTAGTCAGCCGTGATCAACAGACCTTGAAAGACTTGCCTTCCGGTGCTCGGGTGGGAACCAGTTCTCCTATGAGAAAACGGGAATTATTAGCATTGCGGCCCGACATCACCGTAGTGGGCATTCGGGGAATCATTGAGGAACGGATTGACCTGATAAAGAAAAATGAAATTGACGCCTTAATTGTGGCTACTTGTGCCTTGAAGCGTTTAGGTTTGGAGGCAATCATCTCCGAGATCCTTCCCTTTCAAACTCATCCGCTTCAAGGGTATCTTGCCATCACTGCCCTACGGAATCGGACGGAATTAAAGGAACTCTTTGTTGCGAATGATGTCTTACGTCGTTACGGAAAAGTAACACTCGTAGGTTTCGGCCCTGGCAATCCCGATTTACTGACTATTGCCGGAGAGCGAGCCATCAGGGAAGCGGATGTCCTCTTCTATGATGACCTGCTGGACGGCCGTTTTTTGGAGAATTACCGGGCTGATAAAGTTTATGTAGGTAAACGCAGCGGCAAACATCACATGGAACAAAGTGAGATCAATCTTCTCATGCTACAATCCGCCCGCCAAGGCAAACAGGTTGTCCGGTTAAAAGGAGGTGATCCTATGATCTTTGCGCACGGAGGTGAAGAGGTGGAATATTTGCAAAGTAACTTAATAACGGTGGAAGTGATTCCCGGAATCTCCACAGCCAACGCTTTGGCTTCCCTTTCCAAAATCAGTCTTACACATAGAGATCTTGCATCGTCGGTAGCTTATTTATCAGGGCACTTCCGTTCGGTGAGTGTGCCCGATGTTGATACATTAGTATATTACATGGGAGCCGCCCGTTTGGGAGAGATTGCCGATGAAATAATCCGCCATGGACGCCCGCCCGAAACGCCCGTATTGCTGGTTCATAATGTTTCACGCGAGAATCAAACCGAATACTTCACCACTCTTCAGGCATTGCATGCTAACAGCATTCATTATCCCACGCCGTTAATCATGGTAGTAGGTACAGTAGTGGGGCTGCGTTCACATACGGCCAAAGAGCTAACCCCAAAGAATATATTGGTCACCGGCACTCATGCCGAAGGATACGCTCACTTGGGAAAAGTGATTCACACACCGCTCATTGAGATTACAGGTTGTGAAGACAAGAGCTTACTCTATCAGTCCATTCAGGAACTGCAATCTTTCCAATACTTACTGTTTACCAGTCGCTATGCCGTACGTTATTTCTTTGAGGCAGTGAGTGAACTTCATTTGGATAGCCGTTATTTAAGAGGTATTCAGATTGTTTCTATCGGGAAAGTTACTTCAAAAGAACTATGTCAATACGGAATCTTGCCCGATCTCGAGGCAGAGGAAGAAGATTCTTACGGGATTATCCACTTGTTCAGTCAAGAGGAAAAAGCAAGAGGAAGCGGTGTATTAATTCCACGTTCGGACATTGCGCTGGATATAATCCCCGTCGGATTACGTTCACTGGGCATGGTAGTAAAAACGCTCACCGTTTACCACAATAGCTTTCCTGCCTTTCCCGAAAAGGTGGATTTATCCACCATTGATACAGTCGTTTTTACCTCCCCTTCGTGCGTGGATAACTTTGTTCGCCTATACGGAGATATTCCCTCCGATATTCATTGCATCACCAAGGGAAGAGTAACCCAAGAAAGATATACTAAATATAGAAATCAATGAAAAGATTCAGAACATACAGAACAGACCAGAAAACCCGTGATCAATATGCGGAAATCAGCCTGTCTGTGAACGATTTTATTTATCCTTATTTCGTGGTGGATGGTTCTAATATAGAGCAAGAGATCATCTCTATGCCTGGGGTCTTCCGGTTTTCGATTGATAAACTATTGATCGACATTGGCCAAATTGTATCCTTAGGCATAGACAAAGTACTGTTGTTTGGAGTGGTGAAAGAGTATCAGAAGGATGAAAAAGGAACGCTGGCTTATGCTCCCGATTCATTGGTGTGTAGGGCGGTAAGTGCCATCAAACAACACTATCCCAAAGTAGTAGTCTTTACCGATGTTTGTCTGTGTGAGTATACAAGTCACGGTCATTGCGGTCTACTCCACGGTCATGAAGTGGACAATGACAGTACTTTGCCACTATTGGCAGAGATGGCTTATCAGCACGCCTTGGCGGGAGCGGACTTTGTGGCTCCTTCTGCCATGATGGACGGGCAAGTGGAGGCCATCAAAGAAAAATTGAAAGCCGCCAATCTTTCCACAAAGATTTTAGCCTATTCCGCCAAATATGCTTCGGCTTTCTACGGACCGTTCCGTGATGCCGCCGCATCGTCACCAGCTTTTGGTGATCGGAAAAGTTATCAAATGGATTTCCGTACCACGAATCAAGGCTTGGAAGAGATTGCTGCCGATATAGAAGAAGGAGCGGACTGGACAATGGTAAAGCCTGCCCTTCCTTATCTGGATATTATCGCTAAAGCAAGCAATCGCTTTCCTCACATTCCTTTGGTGACTTATCAGGTATCCGGTGAATATTCCATGTTAAAAGCCGCTGCCCGAATGGGATTTCTGGATGAGAAACGTACTTTCTATGAAAGTCTGATTGCCATAAAACGTGCTGGAGCCAATTATATTATTACTTATTATGCAAAAGAATATGCCAAACAATGGAACGAACAAACTCATTAAAAGCCTATGCTGAGGCGATCAAAGTGATTCCTGGTGGAGTGAACAGTCCAGTCCGGGCACTTCGAAGCGTTGGCGAGGCACCCTTATTTATCAAAAAAGCAAAGGGAACCATCTTAACCGATGTCGATGATAATCAATTGATTGATTTCTGCCTTTCATGGGGCGTCTTTATTCTGGGACATTCCCATCCCCAAGTGAATGAAGCGGTGAAACGAGCGGTGGATAATGGGAGTAGCTATGGCATTCCCTCTTTGCAGGAAACGGCTTTAGCCCGTTTGGTTGTAGATGCGTTTCCTTCCATTGAGAAAGTGCGCTTCGTAAATTCAGGGACCGAAGCCGTAATGAGCGCCGTTCGTGTGGCGAGAGGATTTACCGGACGAAATGTTATTGTAAAGTTCGATGGCTGTTATCACGGGCACGCTGATCATTTATTGGTATCTGCCGGTTCCGGCGTAACAAATATAGGAAACTCTTCTTCCGCAGGAGTTCCAGTAGATTTCACCAAGTATACGGTAAGTCTTCCTTATAATGATGAAGAGGCTGTACAAACCTATTTCAGGGAAAACGGAGAGAAGGTGGCGGCAGTGGTCATAGAACCAGTGGCTTGCAACATGGGAGTGGTACTTCCCAAGGACGGTTTCCTGAAATTTCTTCGAGAGATAACCACAAAACACGGAGCTTTACTTCTTTTTGATGAAGTAATCACCGGTTTTCGCCTTTCATTGGGCGGTGCACAAAATAGGCTGGGCGTAATCCCCGATCTGACAACGATTGGAAAGATAGTTGGCGGAGGTTTTCCGGCGGCAGCCTTTGGTGGAAGATCGGATATCATGTCACAACTAGCTCCCGATGGTCCGGTATATCAAGCCGGAACTTTGTCGGGCAATCCTGTTGCGATGACAGCAGGAATAGAAACGGTAAACCTTCTTTCTCAGAATCATTTTTATTCAGAATTAGAAACCAAATCAGATGGATTTATTCATGAACTAAAAGAAGTGATAAAAGGGCAGGGTATTCAGCTAAATCATATTGGATCCATGTTTACACTCTTCTTTAATGAGCGCCCGGTACAAAACTTTGCCGATGCCAAACGAAGCGATCAACAAAGGTTTGCTCGTTATTTTCGTTCAATGCTAGCCCATGGTATCTATGTTTCTCCTTCTCAGTTTGAAGGAAATTTCCTTTCTCAGGCACATTCTCAGGAACAACTTGAACAGGTATTGAATGCTATTTCAGCAACATTAAAAAAAATATAGCTACCATGTTAATGGTAGGCTAATATGCCTAACATAAGGGATTGTAGGTATAAGAAGCATACCCGATCTTTGTGATATAAAATAAAAACACCTAAATGTAATCATTATGAGTGATTTCAAATTAACCCATTTAAAAGAATTAGAGTCAGAGTCAATCTATATTCTTAGAGAGGTTGCAGCGCAGTTTGAACGGCCTGTTCTTCTTTTTTCCGGGGGAAAAGACTCTATTGTAATGGCTTATCTGGCCTATAAAGCATTTTATCCCGCAGCTATTCCTTTTCCATTTCTACATATTGATACAGGACACAACTTTGAAGAAACAATTGTTTACCGGGACGAATTAGTTAAGAAGTTAGGAGCTAAACTAATTGTAGGATCGGTACAAGAATCAATAGATAAAGGACGGGTGATGGAGGAACATGGGTACAATGCCAGTCGGAATAAACTCCAAACGGTCACATTACTCGATGCACTCGAAGCAAATAAGTTCGATGCAGCCTTGGGTGGTGCTCGTAGGGATGAAGAAAAGGCAAGAGCTAAAGAACGGTTTTTCTCTCACCGCGACGAATTTGGACAGTGGGACCCAAAGAATCAACGACCTGAGCTTTGGAATATATTTAATGGAAAGAAACAACAGGGCGAACATTTTCGTGTGTTTCCTATCAGTAACTGGACAGAGATGGATGTGTGGCAATACATCCTGCAGGAAGGTATAGAACTTCCAAGCCTTTACTATACCCACGAACGGGAAGTCTTTCAGCGTGATGGAATATGGATGGCTGCTTTACCTTGTATTCCTCTTAAACCTGATGAGGTTGTGGTGAAAAAGCATGTCCGTTGTCGTACTATCGGCGATGTTACCTGTACTGGGCTAACCATTTCTCGGGCTAATAGTTTGGAGGATATTATTGACGAGATCGCTTCGTCACGGGTAACGGAGCGAGGAGGACGATCGGATGATAAACGTTCTGAGGCGGCGATGGAAGATAGAAAGAAAGAAGGATATTTTTAAGATAACAAAACGATATGAACACAGGATATTTGGATATGGAATTACTTCGCTTCACCACAGCTGGGAGCGTTGATGATGGAAAAAGCACTCTTATCGGACGGTTGCTCTACGATAGTAAATCAATTTTTGAAGATCAGATGGAAGCGGTGACGGCGGCAAGTAACCGTCTGGGCAATATTGAAGTAAATTTGGCTCTTCTTACGGATGGTTTGCGTGCAGAGCGCGAACAGGGGATTACCATTGATGTGGCGTATCGTTATTTTGCCACTCCCAAGCGAAAGTTTATTATCGCCGATACTCCTGGACACATAGAATATACCCGTAATATGGTTACCGGAGCATCCACAGCCGATGCGGCCATTATTCTAATTGATGCCCGGAATGGAATTATTGAACAAACCTTGCGTCACTCATATATAGCCTCACTATTGAGGATTCCTCATATAATTGTTGCTGTAAACAAGATGGATTTAGTTGATTTTTCCGAAGAGGTGTTCAATAAAATAAAAGAGGAATATCTGGCTATTGTAGAGAAGTTGGACATAAAGAATGTCTATTTCTTCCCTATTTCTGCCAAAGACGGTGACAATGTGGTGGAGCAATCCAAACGTACGTCTTGGTATAAAGGAACTCCCCTTTTAAAATTATTGGAGGAACTTCCTGTCCGTTTGGATGAAAGCAAACTGGCAGCCCGCTTTCCGGTGCAATATGTGATTCGTCCCTATAATGATGACTTCCATGACTATAGAGGATATGCGGGACGTATAGCCGGAGGATCGTTTAAAGTGGGCGACCGGATTACAGTATTGTCTTCCGGAACCACTTCTACTATCTTTGCAATCAATGAAGGCGAGAGAGAATTGGAAGAAGCATTTGCTCCCCAGTCCGTAACTATACGTTTATCCGATAATGTGGATGTGAGTAGAGGCGATATGATTGTAAAAGAAAAGGCACCAACGAAGGTGGGGTCAAACATATCTTTGATGATTTGTTGGCTCAATCACAGTCCCCTCAGGATAGGAGGAAAATATATTATTCGCCACACTACGGATGAAGTGCGCGGTGTTGTTAAGGATGTTCGTTTCAAAGTGAATATTAATAGTTTAGAAGAGGTTTATGGTGAATCTATTGTGGTTGGGATGAATGATATAGCTCACATTACCCTGAAGACTTCCCGCCCGCTCAAATATGATTCTTATGCGGAAAATCGTACGACGGGTAGTCTGGTTATTATTGATGAATATACTTTTGAAACAGTAGGAGCAGGAATGATTGTTCCCGATTTAGAAGATCAAACATTTGCTATATAAATGATAAGTAAAGAAGAAATAGAAAAATTGAACCGGGAGTTGAATCAATGCTCGGCAGAGGAAGTCCTGACTTATTTCCTTCACACCTATAAAGGAAGAATAGCCTTGGCATCCAGTCTTGGTATAGAAGATCAGGTCTTGACCGATATGATTGTAAAAATATCTTCGGATACTAAAATATTCACCTTGGATACAGGTCGGTTATTCCCTGAGACTTATCGGTTAATTGAAAAAACAAACGAAAAGTATGGGATAAAACTGGATGTATATTTCCCGGATTATAAAGGAGTGGAGGGATTAGTAAAGAAGGATGGCATAAATGGATTTTATTCTGGAATAGATCAGCGTAAAGCTTGCTGCTGGGTTCGTAAGATAGAACCTTTGCAACGAGCTTTTAAAGGATTGGATGTTTGGATATGTGGATTGAGACATGAGCAATCTGTTACTCGCAAGGATTTGCACCTTTTGGAATGGGATCAGGCCAATGGACTCATAAAATTAAATCCATTGATTAATTATTCTGAAGAGCAAGTGTGGGAATACATTCATAATCAACAGGTTCCTTACAATAAATTACACGATAAAGGTTTCCCCAGTATAGGATGTCAACCTTGTACCAGAGCTGTAGAACCGGGAGAAGATGTACGAGCCGGTCGCTGGTGGTGGGAAAATCCTAACAATAAGGAGTGCGGACTACATCGTAAGTCTTAAATTCTTATCCCATTATTATGGTATGTAATTGCCATAAGAATGGGATTCTTTGAATATGAATTTTTATAGAACTTTGCATCAGTTTAATTAATAAATTAATAGTCATGCTAAGTCCTATTGAAACTATATTGAAAAATGTGAACATACTCTCTCAACATTCTGCAGATGAGTATAAATATATCCCCCAATATGATGAACCTTTGCCATCTATTGACAAATTGGTTGAAATTGTGGAGTTGATTAAAACGATAATTTTTCCTGGCTTTTTTGGTGACTCAATTACCAATCAAACAACGCTTCACTATTATATCGGAATGAACACAGAAAAGTTATATACTTTGTTGTTAGAACAGATCCATAATGGTATCCGTTTTAGTTCTGATAAAATGTCCAGCAAAGAAGTAAAGATCAAAGCTTCGCAACTTGCTGTTACGTTTATTGATAAGATTCCTGAAATAAAACGATTGCTTTGCACGGATGTAAAAGCAATTTTTGATGGAGATCCTGCAGCAAAGAGTTATGGAGAGGTCATTTTTTGTTATCCTTCGATTAAAGCATTATTAAATCATCGGATAGCTCATGAACTTCTTTTACTTGGAGTTCCTGCAATCCCACGTTTCATTTCTGAATTGGCACATTCTGAGACCGGCATTGATATTCATCCGGGAGCTAAGATTGGTGAATATTTCAGTATAGATCATGGTACAGGAGTTGTGATTGGTGAAACGTGTATTATTGGAAATCATGTCAGGCTTTATCAAGGAGTAACACTTGGTAGCAAGAGCTTTGTGTTAGCTGATAGAGAGACTCCAAAGGATATTCCGCGTCATCCTATATTGGAAGATAATGTTATTATTTACTCAAACTCCACTATTTTGGGACGTATTGTGATTGGACATGATTCGGTTATTGGAGGTAATGTTTGGCAAACAAATGCGGTTCCTCCATACTCACGTATCTTACAACAAAAGGCTGTGGAAAGCTCTTTCACAGATGGTTTGGGCATTTAATATTTAATTTTCAATGATAATGTTGTATTGAGTTAAAAGTCCGAGTACTCCTGGGTAGGAAAACTTAGCTTTTTTGATCCGATTATTATCAGGTGAAATCCGGTAATTGTCGGCCGTACTGAAATCGCATCCTTCTAAATTGTTATTTTCAAAAGCCGTTCCTTCCAGATCGCATTTGTTGAAGAGAGCCAAATTGAGGTTTGCCTCAGAAAATAAACCTTCTCTAATAGTACATTCAATGAATGAAGTTTTTTTCAAATTGTTTTTGAAGAACAAACTATAATTTAATATGCATTTTTCAAATTGTACGGAAAATCCAAATTTTGCACACTTACTGAAATCTACTCCGAGTAGTTTGCAATGTATGAATTTGATTTTTGAAAAGATAGTACCTTCCAATTTACTCATTGAAAAATCACAAGAAAGGAAAGTGCAATCCGTAAATTCATACGAATGCAGATTACATTCAGAGAAGTTTGAATTGCTGAACGTGCAATCACTAAACTCTGTAAATTCTTCCGGAAGTTGAAAATGGTCGAATACCTGATTTTGATACATAATTAATTATTTTTATCTTCTGATAATTATAAAAAGAACACTTAACTAAAAAAGAATTATAAGATGGAGTAGATGGCAATGATGTGACAAACGCTTCCTCCTAAAACAAAGAGATGGAAGACAGAATGCATGTAGCGCATTTTAGTCAGGGAGTAAAACAAAGCTCCTATAATGTATGAAACGCCACCACCAATCAGCCAATATACTGCATTGATGGACCCCAATGGAGAAAGGCAATCTATTAGGGGCTTAAAGGCTACGAGAATAGAACCTCCCATGGCAATATAGCAAACGGTTTCCAAATAACTGTGCTCTTTTAGTTTGATAAAGCTAAGAATAAATCCTACTATTGCCGAAGCCCAGACAAATGCAAACAAAGACCATCCCCAAGCGCCTGCATTTCGAAGAACAACTAAGGTAAAAGGAGTATAAGTTCCTGCGATATGCAAATAAATTGCTCCGTGATCAAATTTGCGGAGTAAGGCTTTTCTATTCACATTGGTACAAGTATGATACCAAGTAGAGGTTATGTAAGAAGACAACATCCCGAACAGATAAATGGCAAAACTGACCATTATCCACATATCATTCGTTTGAATGGCTCCGCGCATCAATATAATCCCAGCAATGATTCCCAGTAAAATACCTAATCCGTGGGAACTTGCATTCGCAATTTCTTCGCCTTTAGTATATCTTTCCTTTTTCATATCTTCTTTTTTTTCTAAGATTTATTTAATCGATTTTAATCCTAACTTTTTAGCTTTTTCCATCATATAGTTATAAGCTGCTTCGTATTCATTGGGAATAACGCCATCCAAAATTGCGTCTTTGATAAGGCTTTTTATTGTTCCTACTTGCCGGCATGGGCCTAAACCAAATGTTTCCATTATCTCTTCACCGGAGATGGGTGGCTGGAAGTTGCGGATGCGGTCTTTCTCTTCCAGGTCTTTTAGTTTTTTACGAACCAGTTGAAAGTTATCCAGGAATTTTTGTTTGCGTACCTGATTTTTAGAGGTAATGTCTGCTTCACAAAGGGTCATTAATTCATCAATATCATCACCGGCATCAAAGAGGAGACGACGAATGGCAGAATCTGTTACAATCTCTTCTGCAAGAGCAATGGGACGCATATGGAGGCCAACCATTTTTTGCACATATTTCATCTTTTCATTCATAGGTAACTTCATATTGCGGAAAATGTTAGGTACCATTTTCTCACCTACAAAATTATGATTATGAAAGGTCCAGCCCACTTTAGGTTCCCACCGTTTGCAAATAGGTTTAGCTATATCGTGAAGTAAAGCCGCCCATCGGAGCCAAAGGTTGTCTGTGTGCTGTGAAAGATTATCAAGCACTTCCAAAGTATGGTAGAAATTATCTTTATGTGCCCGTCCATTTCTGCTTTCTATTCCTTGTAGAGTGATTAACTCGGGGAAAATAAGCTCCAATAATCCACACTCATCCAATAGAACAAAGCCAATTGAAGGGCGAGGGGATGCAAGGATTTTATTCAGTTCTTCGGCAATGCGTTCTTTGGAAATAATCTCGATACGCTCTTTGTTATGTTTGATTGATTCGAAAGTCTCTTCTTCTATATGGAAATTAAGTTGCGTAGCAAAACGAATGCCGCGCATCATCCGCAGCGGATCATCACTAAAAGTAATATCAGGGTCTAGTGGAGTGCGTATAATCCTTTTTTCCAAATCTTCGATTCCTGAAAAAGGATCAATTAATTCGCCAAATTGTTCTTTATTGAGGCACACTGCTAAAGCGTTGATGGTAAAATCACGGCGATTCTGATCGTCTTCCAGTGTACCGTCTTCCACAATAGGTTTACGCGAATCTCTTTGATAAGATTCTTTCCGGGCTCCTACAAACTCAATTTCTATATTGCCATATTTTACTTGGGCTGTCCCAAAATTTTTAAAGATGGAGACGTGTGCCTTTTTTCCTAATTTCTTTCCTAACGCCTCTGCCATTTTTATTCCGTTTCCCACAACTACCACATCAATATCTTTCGATGAACGTTGCAGGAATATATCGCGAACATATCCTCCTACTACGTAACATTCCAAACCGAGACGGTCCGCAGTCTCTGAAATCACAGTAAATATGCTGTCGCTAAAGTATGTTTTTAAATCTTCTTTCGTAATTTGCATGTTTGCCAATATTCATAAAAGTGCACAAAAATACAATAAATTGGGCAGTTAGCAGGTCGTTTTAGCAATTTAATTGTATTTTTGTTCTCTATAATAAAAAAATAAGGATGAGAAGATTTGGAATCATAGCATTGATCGCTTTTGTACTGACCGCTTGCGGTGACAATGGAGAGAAAAAAGCAACCTTAAGATTACAGGCAGCAGAAAGCGCTTTAGCACAAGGAGATTATAGTGAAGCGAAATTGCAGTTGGATAGTATAAAGATACTTTTCCCAAAAGCTTTTAATGCTCGCCAACAAGGAATCAGCTTGATGCAGAAGGTTGAGTTGCAGGAACAAGAAAAGAGTGTGGCTTATTTGGATAGCATGCTAAAGGTGAAACAGTTGGAGGTCGATGGAAAAAAGAAAATGTTTGTTCTTGAAAAAAATGCAGAATATCAAGATGTAGGCAACTATTTTTATCCTTCCCAAACTTCGGGGAAAAATTTTCATCGTACCTATTTATGCGCTCAGGTAAGTGAATTGGGCGATTTTTCTCTTACTTCTGTTTATTGTGGTGGTTCGTTTATTCATCATCGTGCAATCAGAGTTAGTGTCGCAGATGGAAGTTTTGCTCAGACTCCTGCTAGTAACAGTGTTTATGAATCAACGGATTCAGGATTGAGAACAGAGAAAGTAGATTATCGGATTGGTTCTGATGGAGGAGTAGCCAATTTTATTAGTCTTAATAAAGATCAGAATATAAAATTGGAATATATTGGTATTCGTAAGTATGTGGTAAATATTTCTCCACTCGATCGTAAGGCCATCTTTGAAGTTTATAACCTGGGACAAATATTCGCTGGTATAACACAAATAAAGAAAGAGTTGAAAGAAGCAAACCTTAAAATTCGTTTTGTCAAAAAGAAAATGGAACAAGCTTCGTTAAATCAATAATATTTAGTCATCCCTTAAAAGGTATGCGCTGGGCTGAGGATTGTTATGAATATTTATTCTATGAATGCTTTTCAATTGTTTACTAGTACAAAAAAAACGCCACACTCTATCACCTATCACGATCTTAACTTAATGCGTTGATTTATAGGCTTTATTTTTATAAAGCGCATATTCATTCATCACTTATCCGCCACTTATGCATCACTATTGAGGCGATCTATCACCAATTTTGCATTAGCGAAGGCAAATAAACGGCATTTTAAGTCCAAACCTCAATTTATTATTTTTTTTGCTATAAACTTAAATTACTATCCGTCTTTGCAGGACTCTTTACGGTATACCTTAGTCAAATAGTCTCACAAGATAAAAAATTATTTTTATCGTCTCTCAATGCAACTTGGTATTAAATATTTATCGGATTCTGTACAAAAGAATATATTGTTCTGTACAGAATTAAAATATCTTCTGTACAAAAGAAAACAATATTTTGTACAAAAAGAGTCGGCTATGTGCCGACGATCTTTGCATACTTTATAGTCTAAAGGCTATTCTTTGAATAGTAGCCGTTTAGTGACAGATGAACCCAAAAAGGCCTTTTTTGTGATGCATAAGTGACGGATAAGTGATGAATGAATATGCATTTTATAAATATAAGTTCTGTAAATCAATAAGTTAATTAATAATAGTGAGAGGTGATAGACAGAGTCGCATTTTTTTTGTTCTATTGGAATAATCTTTTGATATCTGGTTTCCCGTTGTCATCAAATGATCTCTTTTATCTTGTTAACGAGAATTTTAAGCTTACTCCAAAGTCAGAACTAGTAACCGGATATGAAGCAGAGGACATCAACGGAGTATTTTTCTGACGATCATAATACAATCGAATAGTGAGTAATTTAGAATATGTATAATCAGCAGAGCAAGAAATCTTTGTTGCTTTGTTTCCACTGGTAGCTTGTGTGGTAGCTTGTTGTATATCCCTGCTCAAAGCGGATTGATTGCGAAAAGAAATATCGGTTCGGATATTTAGGTCATTGCTGACTTTATTTTTGGATTTTCCTCCTCCGCCCCCTAAAAACTTTACATCTGTAATTTTATATCCCATCCCGACGACTAAATCTTTAGACATGCTTTCTACTATTTGATTGGCAGTCATGCTTAAAGTGAGAATACGAGTGGTTTTATATTCTAGCTTTGTTGTAATACTGTTTTTAAAAGTCATGTCTACTCCGAAAAGTGGAGAGAATTGTTCATTAATAGAGACTGCACCAATATCAAAAATAGACGAAGGAACAGGCAGACCTGTTTGTGTATCTTCCACAAAACCCAGATTCCCCATATAGCTCATAAAACTTTGATAGGTATTATATGAACCGATGGAGTAAGTACTTTTATAAGAATGATTCAGATTAAAACTTTTAAAATATTTTTTAAATAGATCTAGTCTGCCCAATCCTCCATAAGTAATCCGCCAATTAGGCATCATGGACAATAAATTGGGGAAAAGATTCAGCGAAACGTTATCTGCACTTTTTCCAGTGTAGGCAGCAAGAAATGCTGGTATCATCACATCCGGAGAATTTTTGCTCAGAGTACCATTCGCGGGATCAAATGGTTTTCCCGCCAAATCTGTTCCATCCGGATAAACAGCACCTGTATATTGTGCTTCCACTCTTTTTTGAATAATATCAAGATTGCTAAGGAACTTATCAAAACTCTTTGATTGATATGCATTTTCTGCATTACCTTTTTCAAATGCACTACCAATAGTAATGATACTCATGTTAAAGCTTCCGCTTTGAGTGGTAGGCATGCCGTCAAACATGAATTGTATGCTTTTTGATTTATTTATAGTTCGATAGGCTGTTAAATCTATTTTAAAATCTTTTATTGGTTCAAGGGTCATACGTATCTGTAAGTCTTCCATTGCATTTGTTGTTGCGGCATCTACAACAGAATCATTATTTAGTAACCAGTTATTTTTGGCCGCTTTCTGAATATAACTGTCACCAGCCATTCCAAATGCAAAATCAAGTCCGGGTACAAACATTCCATTGCTTCGTTTTTGTCCGAAAATATCACCTACTTCAGGTAAAAATCCGGGAAGAGTCATCGCATAAGTGTTACGGTAAGTAACACTAAAGTTTCGGGTCATCATAGCAAACCGTGCTGCATGTTGTGCTATTTTATACCAATTCTGATCTTCTGGTTTAGGTCCCGGGAGAATGGTCAGTTTTATTTTTATGGAATCTCTGTTATTTATAAGGATACTATTGGTATTTATTATCTGGTATTTTACACTGTATCTTTTCCCTTCCGGTGTAAGGGCAGTTACTTTTATTCTTTTTGTTTTCAATCCATGAGAAATTGTTATAGTAGTATCCTTTTTTAATTGAATTTCTTTCTCGAATTTTTTAGTTTTAGTAACCCTCATGCTACTTGATGATGGGGTATTTCTAGTGTTCATTGCAAATAATCGGTTTGTTTCTTTTAAAAAAGGAACTTTGTTATATAAAGTCTCAAAATTAAATTTGCCATTTACATCAATAGAACGTTGATTAGCGATCGTATTTCCAATGGCACTTCCGTCACTTAGATCAACTCCGCGATCCCAAGAATAAGCGGAGGAGAATTTAAGATCCGTATTTACCCAGTTGAGTGCCGGTATTAAATCGAATGGTAATTTGTAACTAGCGTTAAATGTTTGCTGGTAATCTAGCGGACGACCAAAGTGCAATAGACTTGTTTTTACAGAATCTTTCCATGCAGTGTATTCGTCTGGATAAAGGTTCTTGTTGACAACTCCGCTAGGTTCTTCAATTTCTGCTTTTGTCTCTGAGGTCAAATTGAGCCGTAAGTTTTTTGTTAAATCCCAACGGATTGAGAAATCCCGGTTCCATAAAAATTCTTTCGCTACAGAAAGTTGGATATCTGAGTTCCCATATGGGTTATCTAAGTCTCTTTCCTGTAATTCATAATAATGCCGTGAGATATCTGAATTGAAAGTAATATTTTGTGGTAACAAGTTTAGGTTAAATGCTTTTATGAACTTTAGCCAAGAAGATTTACTTTTTAAATTCTTAAATGGTTCCCATGCTTTGATGATCGGTGAATAATTATATCCGAAGTTTCCTTTCCAGTTCTCATCTGATTCCCAAGCGATGGTATTTCCTTGATCATATTTCTTTGTATAGGAATAACCGAAACTGAAATTTGCCGGGTCATAAGGCATTGGCCTTTTACTTGCAATATTAATTCGCACATTGCTTAAGCTAAAGTTCTTATAAGTGACCAACTCTTGAGCAATGTTTCGAATGGAATCTTTTTCAGCTTTAGTGGAATAGGTTTCTAGTGCATCTTTTAAAAGAATATCTTGATCTGTAGGGTCATATTTGGGCGACGTTAATTCTCGGGAATATGAAAAATAGATTGGGGCTGAAACTTTTGCTTTAGCCGGAAAAAACTTGCCCAATTCAAAACTAGTAGTGAAATTATATTGGTAATAATCATCCAATCTTCTTTCACTCATACTTTGTTCTAGTCCTCCGAAGCCAGCAGTCTCTACATGTCCTCCCAGGTTTATGTTTCCCAAATCGGATAATTGTACATTCATATTTCCTTGTGCAGCCCATCCTCCGGATTCATTGAATTCGGTTAATCGAAGCTCATTCACCCAAATCTCCGCTGATTTCAGAGAGCGGGAATTATTGCGAACTCCAATCATTATTGTTTTCACTTCAGCAAGACTGGGGTTTCCTATGACGCTAATTTTATTAGCAGGATGGTCAGTATCATATGTATAATACAGGCTGGTATAACTTACGTTTGAACCAGCTTCGTTTTTGGCAGCATTGCGTTGTTTTTTCAAATCGGTTAAAGCTGTAAAAGCAATATTGAGCATGTTATCTTCCGGCCATACCGCCTGACGGGCACTTAAGGTATTTCCGTCATATTGTCCTTGAGGAGTAAGTTTTAAAGGGATTTCATACTCATAATAATTGTTTTTATAGTCAGAACCTAACCGGATGAAAACGGACATTTGGTTATCTTCCATTTCAGTAACATCATCCAGCAATTTTTCGCCATGTATAAACATCTGTAGCCGTTTATATTGTCGCAAATCCAAACCTGTGTTTTTATAGACTGCCCGTGCATCACCAGGAGCCAAACTCTCTATTTTTAAGCTCATGGCTTGTTCGTTTTCTTGTCTAAGTTGAGGTTGTCCCGGATCAATAACCCTGGTAATTCCGGGAGGGAGTACATAATTTACAGGAGTCTTATCCCCGTTTTCTTCTATATTCACAGCCGAGACATCAAGACTACCACTTATTGTGGGAGCAGGTTGTTGAGAATTATATAGTGCTTGATCATAGGTTCTCCATTCTCCTCTTACTAAATCCAGAGAAGCAAATCTTAGCACAACGGGGTCAACAAAATTAGTAAGATACATCCGCATAAACCGGATGGATTTGAAATCACTGATTGATCCTACAGCCTTATTATAATCTTTTACAGGTATTTTAAACTGATACCAATTTACTTCTTCGGTTTTGCCATTACGTAATTTTACACTAGCTGTTCGTATATTATTGATATGATTACTTCCTACCTTCATTGACTCAGGGGTAAGACTGATTTTATATTGAAAATATCTTTCGTATTCGTTTAGTGTGTTATCTTGGTTTATATCTTCCACGTCAGGACTTGTTTTAGCAGATACATCGTATTTTTCAGGAGAATCTTCAGATGCAGTTGAGTTTCCTTCTGTATTATTATAATATTTATAACGGTCGAGTATGCTTTTCTCTTGTTGATCATAATCTGATCCACGATAATAATGATAAAGATCTCCTGCAGGACTTTTTTCGAATTGTTCGTAGACAGCGGGATCCAAAATTGATTTTATTTTTTCTAAGTAAGTAAGGTAAGTAGGAAATTGCTTTTCGTCCTCGGAAGAGAGTCCGTTTAATCCCAAATCTTGTTTTTTTCTTGCTCCGGAAGCATTGTCAAAAGCATATACAATACTACGTTCCTTAGGAACTCGTCCCCACACCGTTTCCTCTACTTTTGTTGAATCACCATCAACAGGCAGACCATTTTCAAAGAATTTTTTTCCATCCTTTAATATATCTTCAGATACCTCTCCGAGATTGATATAAAAATCACCGCCGCGAGGGTTTCCTGTAGTACTTTCATAAATAAACGGGTCGAGCATCCAGAACTCTATATATTCGATATTGGAAGCCTCAAAATCGCTGGTATCTAGTTTTCTCATAATTCCTCCCCAACGTTTTTCCGGATTACTGAGATATCCTTTAGCAGTTAAATTAGGGTCAAGATTATAAGGGCCTCGTTCACTAGGATAATAGGCTAAGTTGAGTATAGAAAGAGTAGATGATTCCATATAAGCGGTTTCTTTATTAGGAAAGATCTCTTGTTCATATACCTCTCGCACATAATGGTTAGATAACTGATCAAGATCACTTTTTATATGAGATGGAGTCAATGAAGAATTTCTTCGGGTGAAAATGCCGTCAATATTGTACCAGGCCAATAATGCTCTATTCATACCGTAGGTGATATTGTTAGATTTTGATGCTTCTGGAAAACCTGCATCATAAGGAGTACTGGCCAACATCCAGTAGGAAGGTTGTCTTAAATCAATGTCTGTTTTAGTCGATTCGAAATCGTCAATATAGGAAGCATTGTCTTGCATTCCTTTTGCATGTCCGGGAACTAATTGAGCAAATTCAGCTGTAAGATTAATATGTGAGGGTTGGGTTGCCCGCACAAAAGGTAGTTTATCGACCATATTTGTAAGCCATTGACTCTCTTTCTTCCAGGAAGTATTAACTCCCCATATCGTATTACTGATTGGCTCGTCTCCCATGGCTACTTTTGTAGTCATCGGTTTTTCTGATAAATGCATCATGGTGCCACCTATCTGAAAATCTTTGGTGAAATCATAAGTAAAATTCATTCCCAACATCGTTTTGCGCTGCAAATTGTAACTGCTGTTACTTTCCAGATTTACGCTGATGGATGTCCCAGCATCAATAATGCTTTGATTAATAATGGTTACAACTCCCATTGAATAATCAACGGTGTAGTCTACATTTTCAACAAGTGTAACTCCTCCAGCTGTCACTTTAACAGATCCAGCCGGAACATTTGTGGCATCCAGACGAATTTCTGATCCTGAAGAGGCTTTGTATTCACCGGTTAGTTTAAATTTATCTTTTTCTGCAATTTGCTTAGCTACTGTTTTGGTAGAGTCATAAAGTTCTTGATAAACATATTTATTAGCAATCGCATTATCTCCTATTGCTTCTTGCAAATGCTTGCCGAAAGGTTCTACAACAGGGAAAAAGATACGTCCGTTTTGTGCCGTAACTGTATATCCCTCAACAAAGTCAAAGAATCCATTTGGGTTTGATTGATTCTTGGCATCCAGACGATCCAGATTCATCACTTTTAGTAAGGGCTTTTTATTAATTTTTCCTTCAGGAATATAATTTAGGTAAACCCCTGTGGTGTCGCTTTGATATTTAATATCTAATCGAAATTTATCACTTTGCAATTGATAAGCATTCAGCGAATATACGTTTTTCATCATTAAATCCCAGCATCCAGAAGCAGGAGAATTGGAGGTGTTTTTTAGTAATTTTAGGTAAAGTGCGGATTCTGTTTCTTTAACATCAGAAGCAAATTCTCCAACTTGATAACGTTTCCCCTTGATAGTATATTCAAAAGCAATAGCTAGTACTTCATCTGGCTGTAAAGCTGATTTTAATGAGATATATCCTAAAGAGCTATTTATTGTATATTCAGAACTTGTTAATAGTCGGGCACTTTCTATTTTTTCATAATCCATTCCACCTTCGAGCTGAGGAATTGCTCCTAACGTTTCATTAACCATATTGATATTCCGAGCATTGGAATATTCATTGACCATTCTCGTATATACATTGTTGGCGCTATTTGCAGGGACCTTATCTATTCCGCTTTTTGACCAGAAGTTGTTGCTAATATGTTCATTTTCACCCATATCAGTAAGCGCTACCACATTTCTTGGATTATCATAATTCCCTTTTTTATTGGTAACCCATACCTCGACCTTATTGATTATTACTCCTGAAGTAATATTAGGAAGCTGGCTCATATTCTTATCATAAGTATCTCGAAAATAGTGTGCAAGAAAGAAATGTCGGTTCTCATCATAATTATCTGCTGATATTTCAAATGAAGTGGTTTGTGCACCTCCCTTACTGGTTACTGTTTTTGATTCAGATTCCTGTTGAGAAATAACCGTTTGTAATTTGAGTTTTCCAAATTGTAAATCTGCCCGGATACCAAATAAGGAAGAAGCACCCTTAATAAGAGAAGAGTTGGTAGGCATGGATATATTTCCGGCCTCCAGATATTTTATAATTTCGTCCTCTTTTCCCTCGTATTTAAGTTTTATCTTTTTAGTATCAAAGTCAAAAGTTGCATCCGTATTGTAGTTCATGTTCATGTTGACTTTATCGCCAACCTTACCATTCACATTGATATTTATTTTTTCATCGAAATCAAATCCGGTAGTTTTTCTCATTCGTTCGGGGAGAGAAGGATTATCTACATTATTTGATTTTAGACCAAAATTAAGTTCTGCGTTGCCCTGTGTTTTAATTTGTACTCCTCCCGGACCAAAAATTTTTTCCGCCGGTCCAAGATTGAATTTCATATCCATGAACTTGAATTCCTCTTTCCCTTTACTAAATACCTCGGCATTTTTCGATCGATAGAACGATTCGATCGATTTTTTCATACTCCAGTCAGAATATTCTTTCGGAGTAAGGAAGAGGGGTGTTTCTACTTGAGTACTCCCTGCTTTTGTGCTAATTAGGTATAAATCAGCCTTTTCATCATATTCTACTTCAGTTTTTATATTTTCTGGAGTTTGAAGATCGACTGGTGATTTTTTCAGATCATTTAAATTCTCTGGGATCGTTTTTTTTACGGAATACCTTGGCTTTATGCTATCAGCGGGAGCAGAGGTTTGTGATGCTGCGGTAGTGTATACGTAGTTGCTCGCCTCAAAGAGAGAGCTGTTATTGAAGACTGCTCCAGCATGAATGCTAAGAGCGGTCAGCAATAAGCAGATAAACCACTTTCCGCTCTTCATTTTATAACCTCTTTAATGCCAACTTAATTACTTGTTCTACTTTTGAGAGAGGCTCCTCTTTTATAATAGAGAATACGACCTTTTGGGATGCCGAAGCGTTGAATCCCAGCATTGTAAGAGCGGCAACAGCTTCCTCCTGCACCTCTGAATTTTGGGATATTCCTTCTCCTTTATTATCACTGAAGGTGGCGGTTTTAATTTTATCTTTTAAATCCAAGATAGCCCTTTGTGCTGTTTTTAATCCAATTCCTTTTACCGTTTTAAGCATGTTGACATTTTCTGTACTAATCACGTTGCATAGTTCATTGGGGGTAAAGGCAGACAAAATCATTCTGGCCGTATTTCCTCCAATACCTGATACGGATATAAGCAATGAAAATAATTCCCGCTCTTGTTTGTCCGCGAATCCATAAAGTGCATAAGCATCTTCGCGAATTGCCTCATAAATATAGATTTTAGTACTTTTGAGGTGCTGGATAGCAGAATATGTGTTTAATGAAATGCTAATGAAATATCCTAGTCCGTTACATTCAATTACTACTGAAGCCGGACTAAGTTCTGCGATGGATCCTTTTATATATTCTATCATTGAAGTTGGTAAATTAGTAAAACGAGACAAAAGTACACATTTGTTGTGTTAATAACGGCTGTCGTTGTCAAAGAAACGTTTATATGCACCTATTTATTGCCTTTTATTGCCTTGAATAATCCATAGTATACTCATTTTTTTAATATATTAAGTTCATAAGTCTTTGTTTGTGGCTCAAAATGATTATTTTTGTCGCCATAACAAAAGAATCTGCCCAATGAAAGGTCGATTTTAAATAAAGAAAAGTATGATGGCATATGTTACATGGAATGTTGATCCAGCCATATTCTCTATCTTCGGACGTGAGATTAGATGGTACGGGTTGTTATGGGGAATCGGTTTTCTTATTGGCTATGAAATGATGAGCCGACTTTTTAAGTATGAAAAGTACCCGGATGCTTGGGTGGATAAACTCTTCCTTTATTCTATTGTCAGTTCTGTGGTAGGAGCTCGATTGGGACATTGTTTCTTTTATGAATGGGACTACTATAGTGCGCATCCTATTCAAATATTAGCTATATGGAATGGTGGATTGGCCAGCCATGGAGGGGTCTTTGCCCTGATACTGGCATTGATCTATTATTCTAAAAAGGTTACTCATAAAAGTGTATGGTGGTTATTTGATCGCATGATTCCTGCCGTTGCCGTGGTCTCTGCATGTATTCGATTGGGAAACTTGATGAATTCAGAAATTTTTGGTTTCCCCACAACAATGCCTTGGGGATTTAAGTTTGTACGTTCCGTCGAGTGGGTGAAAGAATTCAACGGACTTCCGTGTCATCCCACTCAAATTTATGAAATGCTCTATTGTATCGTCGCATTGATTGTATCATTAGTGATGTACTGGAAATTTAAACTTCAAAGCAAAGTGGGATTGATTACCGGAGTCTGTTTGGTTATCTTTTTCGGATCTCGTTTTGCTCTAGAATTCCTGAAAAATCCTCAAGTAGCCGCTGAAGTGAATATGCAATTTAATTTGGGACAGCAGCTCAGTATTCCTTTGATACTTCTTGGAATTTATTTAGCTGTCAGTGCTCTTGTGAAGCCTGATATTAAGCGTTTGGTATAAATTCTTGCAGATCAATAATATCTTCAGGGCAAAGTGTAAGCTTTTCGACCCCGTCCTTATTGACTGCCCATGAGTTTTCAATGCCCACGGGACCAACTCCTGGTATTACAATCTTAGGTTCTAGTGCAAAGACCATTCCTGGTTGTAGTTCTTGCTTTATACGTGGAGCAAGTACGGGAGCTTCATTAATTTCCAGTCCGATACCGTGCCCTATAAATTTCGCTTGTTGCCTGGTACCCATGAATTTGTCGCTGAGTCCTTCTTTATTCACTATTTCAATGGCTTTGTTATACAAGTCTTCGCAAATGGCTCCGGGTTTAGCTAAAGTGGTGACTTCCGATTGAATTTCCAGACAGACTTGATGTGCTCTGTAAGCTTCTTCGCTCACTTTTCCTACGGAGTATACACGTGACATATCGCTCATATAGCCGTTAAAGTTTCCACCTAAATCCACCATCACTGTATTTCCT
This sequence comes from Bacteroidales bacterium, assembly GCA_015654535.1. GTDB lineage: Bacteria > Bacteroidota > Bacteroidia > Bacteroidales > Bacteroidaceae > Bacteroides. The sequence goes on along the minus strand of JAATGU010000108.1, from coordinate 17,770 downwards.
TTTTTCAATTTTGTTCCGTTGAGTCCTCCGGGTAGAGCCGGACTGAGGCCTTTACCTCCTAATGCGAAATCATAAGGAGATGGAGCTTCGGCATTGCTTCCAGTCAGCACACTTCCAAAAAATATTTCCATGCTTTGACCAAATACTCTAAAAAGACCCAGACAACCTTCCATACGCATCAACCTTTCTATCTCTATCGAAAATTGACGGTCATTCATCCCTTCTTTATAAATAGAGGGTATTTGCTGATAAGCGTGAGTGTGTGCAGCTCCGGCTTGACGAAATAATTCAATTTCCAATGTAGTTTTAATACTTCGGGCTGCCCTAATAATAGGGGTACCATTTATACATTTGGCAGAAATAAAAACTTTTGCTAATCTGGAATATTCTGTAAACGACAATTCATCTCCTTCCAACATCAATGTGCTGGGAGAAGGTATTTTCTTTTCGTTCAAATATTCTACGATTTGTTCCGGTTTACGGATATAAACAATTTGCTCGCCTTTCAATCCGTTTGGCCGTTTTACAAAATATAAAGGTTCACCTGTTACAGGAAGATAACAATAACCACTGATTATTTGTCCGCAAATATAGAGTAGGTTTACATTACAAGTAATTAGTGCGGCGTCTATATTCGATTGATTCATAAGCGTCCGTATCTTTTCCTGACGCAGAGAATGTTCATTAGATAAATTCATTAATAAGAGAGTAATAGGTTTATTTTATCAAAATATCTGAGGGCACTTTGTTGGGAACGGCCACTTCAAGATTCCATTGAGGCTTTAGTTCATCTTCAGGTTTTAGAGGCACATGTATCGGGTCGTATAGGCTTACTTCCACAACCGCTATTCCGTCAGCAATTAAATCAATCGCTTTTGCTGCACAGTAAGATAAGTCAATGACAAGACTTCGACCAAAAGGTCCTCTATCTGTCACTTTTACAATTACTTCCTTATTATTCTTCAGATTTTTTACTTGTAACAGCGTGCCAAAAGGATATGTGCGGTGAGCACAGGTAAGGCTGTCTTTGTGGTATTTGATACCACTAGCAGTACGGTTTCCATGCATCCTTTTTCCGTAATATGTAGCTTTTCCTGTTTCTTGTGCAGATATGCAAATACTGATGGCGATCAGCAGAAACAGAGGATAAAAAAATTTGTTGACCATGTCATTTTCTGTTTTTGGTTAACGAACATGATACAAAGATAAGAAAAAAAATCGATTAAAGAACAGTAGGACAATAGAAAACGATTGCCCGCTCCTCTCACGAGGAATGGGCAATACAAACTATAATACAAATACAACTAAACGAAATCGTTTTTTTTATATAATTCCTTGCGCTAACATTGCATGGGCTACTTTCATAAATCCAGCAATATTGGCTCCTTTTACATAGTTGATGTAACCATCCGGTTGTGTGCCATATTTCACACATTGAGCATGAATACCGTGCATAATTTCGTGAAGCTTTTTATCTACTTCCTCAGCTCCCCAACTTAGATGCATTGCATTTTGAGACATTTCAAGTCCTGAAGTTGCGACACCTCCTGCATTGACTGCTTTGCCTGGTGCATACATTATTTTGTGTTCAAGGAATAAATCAATGGCGTCGGGAGTACATCCCATATTGGAAATTTCACCTACGCAAAGGACCTTGTTTTTTATAAGTTGCAATGCATCATCTCCATCTAATTCATTTTGAGTCGCGCAAGGCAATGCAATGTCTGCCTTTATTTCCCACGGGCGACGATTTGGGACGAATTTAGCTCCAAATTCTTTTGCATAAGGTTCTACAATGTCATTCCCTGAAGCACGCAGCTCTAACAAATAATCTATTTTAACTCCGCTAATTCCCTTTTCATCATAAATGTATCCGTCGGGACCGGAGATCGTTACCACTTTCGCTCCAAGCTCGGTTGCTTTGGTTATAGCACCCCAAGCAACGTTTCCAAAACCTGAAACCGCAACCGTTTTATCTTTAATGCTGATGCCTTTTGTTTCTAACATTTGATGGACAAAATATAATCCACCAAAGCCGGTAGCTTCGGGACGAACTAAGGAACCACCGTATTCAAGCCCTTTACCCGTGAAAGTACCTGTAAATTCACGAGCTAGTTTTTTATACATTCCAAACATATAACCCACTTCACGTGTACCTACGCCAATATCTCCGGCAGGAACATCTGTGTCCGGACCAATATAGCGCCAAAGTTCTAGCATAAATGCCTGACAGAAACGCATTACTTCTGCTTCTGATTTTCCACGAGGAGAGAAATCCGATCCTCCTTTGCCTCCACCCATTGGAAGAGTAGTCAGTGCATTCTTAAATGTTTGTTCAAATCCTAAAAATTTCAGGATGGAAAGGTTAACGGATGCATGAAAACGGACACCTCCTTTATACGGGCCAATGGCATTATTGAATTGAATGCGATAACCTATATTTACTTGGATATCTCCTTTATCATCGACCCAAGGCACTTTAAATGTAAAGATACGATCGGGTTCTACTAAACGTTCGATAATACGAGCTTTTTCAAATTCTGGATGTTCATTATAAACACCTTCTATAGAAATGAGTACTTCTTTAACTGCTTGTAAGTATTCTAATTCTCCTGGGTGTTTAGCTTCCAGTGAAGCCATTATTTGTTCAATATTCATAATATATTGTTTTTATATAGTTTTATGATAAAATGTAAACTACAACAGCACAAATGTAGTTAATAAAATGAAATGAACTAATTAATATGCGATTATTTTGCGTTAATAATGATAAAATGATATTCCTTCTTTAATTAGGATCACTTTCCATTCTATTTGTTGCATAACCCAAAAATAATTCTCAAATTTGTTACCTTATAATATAATAGAAATCCACAATGCTCAGTAAACTTAAATTAGATCAGCTATACTTTAAAGATACTTCGTTTGCCAACTTAATGACTAAGCGGATCTTTAATGTCCTACTTATTGCCAATCCTTATGATGCTTTTATGTTGGAAGATGATGGACGAATAGATGAGAAAATATTTAATGAGTATACTTCACTTAGTTTACGTTATCCTCCCCGCTTTACTCAGATTTCCACAGAAGAAGAGGCATGGGCTGAATTGGAAAACAGGCAATTCGATTTAGTTATTTGTATGCCAAGTACTGATAGAAGTGATTTCTTTTCCATCGGTAGAGAAATAAAAAGAAAGTATCCCCAGATTCCTATTGTAATTTTAACTCCTTTTTCTCATGGGGTGAGAAAACGTATAGCCAATGAAGATCTGAGTGCTTTTGAATATGTCTTTTGTTGGTTGGGTAACACTGATTTGCTTGTTTCTATTATAAAATTGATAGAAGATAAGATGAACTTGGAACACGATATAAAGGAAGTGGGAGTACAGATGATTCTTTTAGTAGAAGATTCTATCCGCTTTTATTCATCTATACTTCCTAATTTATATAAATTCATATTAAAACAATCTCAGGAATTCGCCACCGAAGCATTAAACGGTCATCAGCGTACACTCCGTATGCGGGGACGTCCCAAAATAGTATTGGCTCGGAATTATGAGGAAGCGATAGAGCTCTATAATAAATTTCAAAATAATGTATTGGGCGTGATTACTGATGTACGTTATCCTTTGGGGGGGACTAGAAATCCCATGGCAGGTATTAAGCTCTGTGCTGAAATAAGAAAGAAAGATCCTTTTGTTCCATTGATTATTCAATCTGCGGAGATTGATAATCGAGTTTATGCGGCTCGTTATTCTGCGAGCTTTATAGATAAGAACTCCAAGAAGATGGACATTGATTTGCAACGCACCGTTTCCGAGAACTTTGGATTCGGAGATTTTATATTCCGCAATCCCACTACAAATCAGGAAATAGCGAAAGTGCACAATCTGAAAGATCTTCAGAATATTATTTTTTCTGTGCCCAGTGAATCTTTATTGTATCATATCTCCCGAAATCATATTTCCCGTTGGTTATATTCCCGGGCTATGTTTCCAGTGGCTGAATTTCTTAAACAAATTATTTGGAATGAAGTCACGGATATTGATGTATATCGGAAGATTATTTTCGAATCTATCGTGAGGTATCGAAAGATGAAGAATCAGGGAGTTGTGGCGGTTTTTAATCGTGACCGTTTTGACCGATATTCTAATTTTGCCCGTATTGGCGATGGTTCGTTGGGTGGAAAGGGTAGAGGATTGGCCTTTATAGACAACATGGTGAAGCGGCATCCTGAGTTTGATCAGTTTGAAAATGCAGAAGTGGTCATTCCTAAAACGGTTGTTCTTTGCACTGATGTTTTTGATGAGTTTATGGAATCAAACAATTTATATCAGGTGGCTCTTTCGGACTTGGATGATGGAATTATTCTGAAATATTTTTTGAAAGCTAAATTACCCGAACGTTTGATCGAAGATTTTTTTACTTTCTTTGATGTAGTAAAATCTCCAATAGCCATTCGCTCGTCCAGTTTGTTAGAGGATTCTCACTATCAACCATTTGCTGGTATTTATTCCACTTATATGATTCCTTACTTAGATGATAAATATGAAATGCTTCGGATGCTTAGTGATTCCATAAAAGGAGTCTACGCATCGGTTTATTATCATGATAGTAAATCTTATATGCAAGCCACTTCAAATTTGATTGATCAAGAGAAAATGGCTGTTATTTTGCAAGAGGTGGTTGGCAATCAATATGGAGATCGGTATTATCCTTCCATGTCCGGAGTGGCCAGATCGCTGAATTATTATCCTATAGGAGATGAAAAACCGGAAGAAGGGACAGTCAATATTGCATTGGGACTGGGCAAATATATTGTAGACGGAGGAATGACTTTGCGATTTTCACCCTATCATCCTCATCAGGTCTTGCAAACCAGTGAGGTGGAGCTTGCTTTGAAAGAAACACAAACGAGTTTTTATGCCTTGGATTTAAAGAATATCGGTCACGACTTTTCCATTGATGATGGCTTTAATTTACTGAGACTTCCTGTTAAAGAAGCTGATAATGATGGTTCGTTACATTACATTGCTTCCACTTATGATCCCAATGATCAGATTATTCGGGATGGGATCTACCCTGGAGGACGTAAACTGATTACTTTTGCTAATATTCTACAACATGGTGTCTTTCCGTTGGCCCGCCTTCTTCAGCTATCCATGGAATATGGAGAAAAAGAAATGAGGCGTCCTGTGGAAATTGAGTTTGCCGCAACCATGAGTACTGAAATGGATAAGGCCGGTACTTTCTATTTGTTGCAGATTCGTCCCATTGTGGACAGTAAAGAAATGCTTGATGAAGATTTGTCTCTTGTAGATGATAAAAGGGTGTTACTTTGTTCAAAAAATGCCTTGGGACATGGTGTTATGGATGATATTTATGATATTATTTATGTAAAGACGGACCATTATAATGCTGTCCATAACCAAACAATCGCTTCGGAAATAGAAAAACTAAATAAAGAGTTCCTCGACAAAAAGAAGAATTACATATTGGTGGGACCCGGAAGATGGGGCTCCAATGATACTTGTCTCGGCATTCCGGTTAAATGGCCACATATCTCCGCTGCACGTGTTATTGTGGAAGCTGGTTTAACAAATTACCGCATTGATCCAAGTCAGGGAACACATTTCTTTCAGAATCTTACCTCCTTTGGAGTAGGATATTTCACTATCAATTCGTTTATGAATGATGGAATCTATGATCAACCTTTTTTGAATGAAAAGGATGCTGTGTTTGAGACGGAGTATCTTCGCCATATTCATTTTGGTAAACCATTAATCGTAAAGATAGATGGAATGAAGAATATAGGAATTGTAATGAAACCTCAATAATGATAGAATAGATAATAGATGTAATTATGTATTAATAATTTAAAAACAAAAAATGATGAGACGATTTTTATTTTTCATGACGATGTTCCTGTTTATTTCATGTTTGAATGCACAGGAGTTAAAACCAATTAAGTTAAATGCTCCCGACCTGAACCGTGGGGAAAAAGTAATGAAAGCTTTTGCCGACAGAAAATCTACTAGAGAATTTTCGGACAAAAAGCTAAGTTTGCAAGACCTTTCCGATTTGCTCTGGGCGGCAAACGGCATTAATCGGCCTAAAGAAGGCAAAAAAACTGCTCCTTCTTCACGCAATAAACAAGATGTGAAGGTATATGTTTGTTTGTCCGAAGGCAGCTATCTCTATAATCCGAATAGTAGTACTTTAGACCCAATTAGTAAAGGTGATGTTCGTCCATTAAAAGCACCTGTCTGCCTGATATTAGTTTCCGATACTGATCAATCTTGGGGATCGGTTGATGCAGGAATTGTATCACAAAATATCTCTTTGCTCTGTTCGGGCATAGGTTTGGCAACAGTGCCGCGCGCTACAATGAACGAAGCAGAGTTGAAAAATGCATTAAAGTTAACTGGGACGCAAACACTTATATTGAATCATCCGGTAGGTTACTTTAAATAAATTTCATTGTACAAAATATTATATTCTTTTGTACGGAACAGAGTTTGATTCTCCTTTGAATTAATGTAAATTGGTCGCTTATAGATAAAAATCATTCGCCAATAGTTGAAAAGTTATTGGCGGATAATTTTATAATTATTCATTTATATTTTAAGAATTACTATGTTAAATCGAAAAACATCACTTTTACTTTTAGTAGCATTTCTTTCTTTAAATTATTTAACGGCCTTTGCTGTAAAAAATACAAATTTGCCAAGAGCGGATTCTTTGCTAAATAGTATCTTTAGCCTTTACAATGTTGAAAAACGAGGCTTGCTATTAGAAACATACCCTATTAATCCCAACCAAAAAGTTACCTATCTGGCAGATGAAGGAGCACAGCAAAAAGGGCAGGAAGTCTCTTTTTTATGGCCCTATTCGGGAATGCTTTCTGGTTGTGTATCACTATACAAAACTACCGGCGACAAAAAATATAAAGGAATTCTTGAAAATCGTATTTTGCCGGGATTAGAACAATATTGGGATAAGAAAAGGATTCCAGAATGCTATCAATCTTACCCGGTATTCAATGGTCAGAGTGATCGTTTCTATGATGACAATGACTGGATCGCAATTGATTTTATCAATCTTTACGCATTAACAAAAAATAAAAAGTATCTAGATAAAGCCATCCAATTACAAAAATATATCTATAGTGGTTGGTCTGAAGAGTTGGGCGGAGGTATTTTTTGGTGTGAGCAAAAGAAGCATTCCAAAAATACTTGCTCAAATGCGCCTGCTGCTGTTTTGTGTATAAAGATTTATAAGCAGACTTTGGATAAAAAATATCTTGATTTAGCGAAGAAAACCTATCAATGGACAAAAGAGAATCTTTGTGATCCTTCAGACTATGTTTATTGGGATAGTAAATCATTAAAAGGAAATATCGCTAAAGAAAAGTATACCTATAATAGTGGACAAATGATTCAGGCAGGCGTTCTTCTTTACAAAGCGACCAGAGAAAAAAAATATTTGATTGATGCTCAACGTACAGCTCAAGGCACATTTAATTATTTTATGCAGACTCGTAAAACGGTCTTGGGTGAGATGAAGTTTTATAATAATTCTCCTTGGTTTAATGTCATACTTTTCAGAGGATTAAAAGATTTATATGAAGTGGATCATAATAGAACCTATATACAAGCAATGGCTGACAATGCTGAATACGCATGGAAGTATACTCGCGATGTAAATGGATTATTAGGCTCCGATTGGTCCGGAAATAAGAAGGATAAATTTAAATGGTTGCTAGACAATGCTTGTATGATAGAGTTATATTCGGAACTCAGTAGTATTAATTAAATAATATAAAGGAAGAATAAAATTAACCATAAAAATGTGTAACTTTGTTGGTAATATAATAAACAAGACATATTAATCATGAAAAAGCTTATTTTATCATTGACGTTTAGTTTATGCTTTTTTTTGTTACCAGACATTCAGCTTGAAGCTAAAATTAAATTACCTGCTATCTTTACTGATAATATGGTTCTTCAGCAGCAAACGGAAGCGCCTATTTGGGGAGAATCATCTCCGCGTAAGAAGGTGAAAATAATCACATCGTGGAATCGTAAGCAATACATTACCAAAGCTGACGAATCCGGCAACTGGAAAATATTGGTTAAAACTCCACAATATGGTGGTCCTTATTCTATTGTAATATCTGACGGGAGTATTCTTAGACTAGTAAATGTAATGATTGGAGAAGTTTGGCTCTGCTCAGGACAATCGAATATGGAAATGCCTTTGGCTGGATGGGGTAAGATAAACAATTATGAACAGGAAATCGCTGCGGCTGATTATCCTAATATCCGTTTGTTACAGGTAGAAAAAAAGACAAGTACTCTACCCTTAAAGGATGTTGAAGTGGCAATGGGAGGCTGGGTAGAGTGTTCGCCCAAAACGATTCCATCTTTTTCGGCAACAGCTTATTTTTTTGGAAGAGAATTATATAAGAATAAGCAAATACCTATCGGATTAATCCATACTTCATGGGGAGGCACATTGGCGGAAGCCTGGACAAGTGGTTCATCACTGAAAACAATGCCGGATTTTGTTCCGGCTATTAAGTCGATAGAAGCCGAAGCTTTAACTCCAGAACAAGCTAAGGCGTTATATGATAAACAACTGGCTGATTGGAACAATGAGGTTATTGCAAAAGATAAAGGCTTTGTAAATGGACAGCCTGCGTGGAGTAAAGTCTCCTTTGACGATAATGATTGGAAGTCGATAAAGGCTCCGGGATATCTTGAAAAGCAAGGATTTCCGAATTTCGATGGAATTGTTTGGCTTAGAAAGAGTATTGAAATTCCTGAAAGTTGGGCAAGCAAAAGACTGACACTTTCCCTTGGTACAATTGATGATAATGACGTTACCTACTTTAATGGTGAAGAGATAGGCCGGACTAACGGATGGGATCAGTTTAGAAATTATCCAATTCCTGCTATATTAGTTGAAAAAGGTAAGGCAGTCATTACTGTCCGAGTACACGACACTGGTGGTGAAGGTGGTTTTTATGGTGAAGCTTCTGCTATGAAACTGACAGATTCTTCAGGAAATAGTATTTCATTATCAGGAGAATGGAAATGCAATGCAAGTTTGAATGCAACGGAAATTTCGCCAGCTCCCCGATCTTTTAGTGATCCCAATCGATGCAGCGTTTTATTTAATGCAATGCTCAATCCATTGATTCCATACGGAATTCGAGGAGCAATCTGGTATCAAGGTGAAGCAAATGCAGACCGAGCTTACCAATACAGAGAGTTACTACCTCTCATGATAAAAGACTGGCGGCAGCACTGGGGTAAAGAGTTCCCTTTCTATATTGTTCAGCTGGCGAACTTTAAAAACATGGATGGTGATGTGTCCGCTTCTCAATGGGCAGAGCTAAGAGAGGCACAATTGCAGACTGCTTTGCATTTAAAGAATACCGGACTTGCAGTGACAATAGATATCGGTGATACAAAAGACATTCATCCGAAGAATAAACAAGAAGTGGGACGCCGTTTATCTTTGATTGCCAGAGCAAATGCTTATGGTGAAAACATTTCTTATTCCGGACCGGAGTTCGATTCTTATCAGATAGAGGGAAATGCCATTCGTCTTCGTTTTAAACACACTGAAGGTGGCTTGGTCTCAAAAGAAAAGTCCCTGAAAGGTTTCTATATAGCAGGACTTGACCATAAGTTCTTGTCTGCTGAAGCTAAAATTGACGGGGATGATATTCTTGTTTCTCATGGAGATATAATCAATCCTGTGGCAGTCCGTTATGCATGGGCAGATGATCCTACTGGAAATCTGTATAATGGCGCCGGACTTCCGGCATCCCCCTTCCGTACAGATGACTGGCCTGGTATTACCTGGAATAGAAAGTAAAGAGGCTTTATCGCTATCTTGTACAAAAGAAATGGATCTTTTGTACAAGATAATTTATTGTATTGTACAGAAGAATGAATTATCCTGTACAAAAAGAGAACGACTTCTCTAAAAGATTACACAGGTAATATTTGTGTAATCTTAACTCACTGAAATTCGACATCGAAAATTCCGGTGGTATAACACAATATGAAATTATACTACGGCAAAGTGGTGTACATGGTGCACTTAAATCGTCCTTTTTTCGTTTTACAAAATCATTTTTTGAAAATTCTGCAATTTGCGGAATTTTCAAAAAATGATTTCCTGAAAGCCAAAATAGTCTTTTTAAGTACACCATGTACACCACTTTCTTTTTTCGAAGATTCGGAAAGGACTTATGATTCAGGTTTACCGAACAACAATGATATTTTATATCTTAATTGACCAAAATTGTATCTTAATCAACCAGAGTACATTGAGGATACATTTTTGTCGAGCATAGCAATCTCTCTTTAATTTATAATGTATAAATTTGAAACTATGAAAACGATGAGATCGCTTCCTTAAAATCTTAAATGTATTTATTATGAAATTTAAACATTACAAATTATCTGGAATAATGTTTTTAAAAGCAATATTGGCTTTTTCGATGTTTTTTATGGGATGGTTCCCACAAATTAGCGCGGCAAATGATTCGTTCAAAGTTAAAAATCTTCGTGTTGAATACCTAAAAAATCCTATAGGCATAGATGTAGAGAAACCTTCCTTTAGTTGGGAAATGGAATCTGATATTCGAGGAACTATGCAGATAAGTTATGAAATTATAGTGTCAACCGATGAGGCTGGGGTAAATGCTGTATGGAACTCGGGTCAGGTAATATCTGATAAGTCTATACATGTCAAATATGAAGGGAATGCTTTGGCCCCGTCAACTCGCTACTATTGGCATGTTAATGTTTGGAATAACAACAATACGAAAGCAACCTCAAATGAAACTGCCTTTTTTGAGACTGGTTTATTAAATTCCGGATGGGGAGGAGCTCAATGGATTAAAGCAACAACAACTCAAGTAACTTTGTCTAAAGATAGTCGTTTGCATGTAACGGGCAAATCATATTCACGGCAAAAAAGTTCTGCTAAAGCTTCTGATAAGTTCTCTTTGGAAATGGACATGACTCTTGTAAAAGATAATGCAGGCATTGTCTTTGCTGCCAAAGATATGAACAACATGCATATGTGGTCAATCAATACCCGTGATAATGCAGACCAACCACTTCTCAGAAGGCATATATATACCAATGGAACACCGATCTATAATGATGTTCTGTTGGGCAATTTCTTCTCTAAAAAAGATCTGTTGGGTAAAGAACGACATATCAAAATTGACGTGGAAAACAGCATAATAAAAACCTATATTGATGGAATTCTTGTTGATTCATACACGGACACAAGCAATACTTTAACAAATGGCTATATCGGATTCCGTGCCTATAATGGGAATAATACAGATGAGAATGCTTATTATGATAATATTGTTTTGAAAAGCTATTTACCGGATGAAAATAATGAGCTGAAACCTACAATTACCTTTTCCGAGAATTTTGAAAAAGGTGAAAGTAAATTCGATGATACAGGAACTGTCGTGATTGATGGGAATACAAAGCTGAATCTGTTCTCTCGGAATGGTGATTTTCGGGTTCTACAGAACTCTTCAATGGGAATACCTATGTTCAGAAAAGAATTCAGTTTCGATAAAGAAGTGAAATCTGCAAGAATATATTCTTCTGCATTAGGGATTTATGATATTTTTATCAATGGTAAAAGAGTAGGAATTCCAATGTCTGACGGGAAATTTATATATGATGAATTTAAACCTGGATGGGCAGATTATTCCAAAACAGTTCACTATATGACTTATGATGTAACAAATCTTCTACACTCGGGAGCAAATGCAATAGGTGCCCGGGTTTCTTCCGGTTGGTGGGCAGGAGGTATTGCTCATGGTGAATATGGAAGTCCGGAACTTGGATTTATTGCAAAATTACTTATTGAATATACTGATGGATCAACAGAAAATATTGTAACCGATAATACATGGTTGTCTTCTACGTCAGGTCCTATTCTGATGGGAGATATTTATAATGGGGAAAAATATGATGCACGTAATGAAAGTAACTGGGCATCTGTGGGTTATGATTATTCGAAATGGAATAGAACTGCAATAAACACAAGTTTTAAAGGCGAACTGAAAGCTTTTGTAGGACCGACTGTTCAGGTTCGGCCGGAACTGTGCCGCAGACCAATCAGCATTACCACTTATCGTGGAGTTATCAATACTAGTACAGCACATGGCATGATTAATTCAGTCAATGTAGTGAGTGGTGGTGGAATTATAAAGCTAAAGAAAGGTGAAACTGCTGTTTACGATATGGGACAGAATATGGTAGGATGGGTTAAGTTTGCTGTAAAAGGGGGCTCTGGTACAAAAATGAAACTCCGCTTCGGAGAGATGCTTAATGGCACCGGTGATACCTCTAGAGGCGATGATGGTCCTGGCGGTAGCATCTATACAATTAATCTTCGAAGTGCAAAAGCAACATTGTATTATACACTTAAAGGTGATCAAAATGGAGAAACATTTAATCCTTCAACAACATTTTTTGGATTTCGATATTGTGAAGTTACGGCCACACAAGACATCGTAATCAAATCTCTTATTGGTGAAGTTGTTGGTTCTGTGACGGAAGAAGGCTCAAGTTTTAGAACCAGCAGTGACATTGTTAACCAATTATATAGTAATGTGGTTTGGGGACAAAGAAGTAATTTTCTAAGTATTCCAACAGACTGTCCCCAACGTGACGAGCGTCTTGGTTGGACAGGTGATACACAAATATTTTGTAAGGCAGCTACATACAATGCCGATGTTGCAGCTTTCTTCCACAAATGGATGGGTGATATGAGAGATAGCCAAAGATCTGATGGCGCATATCCTGATGTGGCTCCTCATTCTTGGGTTGGATATGGTACTTCTGCATGGGCGGATGCTGGTATCATTGTTCCGTGGACAATATATCTCATGTATAACGATAAGGATATAATTGAAGAAAACTATGAGTCAATGGAAAAATACATGGACTTCCTTGCCAATCGGGGGGGCGGCGGATATAAATATAATGGAGCAGGTACAAGTTATGGTGACTGGCTGTCATATGAAAGTACAGATGCCCGTTATATCAGTGTATGTTATTATGCATATACCGCTCAGCTTATGGCCAAAATGTCTCAGGCATTGAGTAAAGAAGACGGTGATACTTATTCTGTTAAAGCCAAAGGATATACTACTCTTTATAATGATATAAAATCGGAGTTTCAAACAAGGTATGTGAATTCTGACGGAAGCTTGAAACAAACATCGCAAACAGCCTATTTGTTGGCTCTCAAATTGGATTTATTCCCAACATTAGAAGCAACAAATAAAGCAGTAACTTTCTTAACACAGAAAATATCACTAAATGGAGATAAGTTAAGTACAGGATTTGTGGGGACTGGTATTTTGAATCAGACGTTGAGCCAGCATGGTGCTTCAGATACTGCCTACAACCTTCTATTGCAAAGAAGTAATCCTTCTTGGTTGTATAGTGTTGATCAGGGAGCTACTACGATTTGGGAACGTTGGAATTCCTATACAAAAGAAAGTGGTTTCAATTCTGATATTACAATGAATTCTTTCAATCACTATTCATATGGTGCTGTTTCTGAATGGATGTACCGCTTTATGGGTGGTATTGAATCGGATGAAGCATATCCGGGCTTTAAGCACATTATTTTTCAACCTACTCCAGATACGAGAACAAAACTACCTTCCGGGCAGGAACATATTACCTGGGTTAATGCAACTTATAAATCTTATTATGGTGCTATAAAAAGTGCATGGGCAATGAAAGGGGATGGACGCATTACTTATACTGCAACAGTTCCGATTAATACAACTGCGACACTCTATCTGCCATTGTTGACAGATAATGATAAAATCTACGAACATAAGATACTAGCAAAAGATGCAGAAGGAGTAACTTTTATAGGCGTTGAAAAAGGGAAAGCAATCTTTACTCTTCAATCTGGTAGTTATAGTTTTGAAGTTTCCGAAGGTAAAGATACTGGGATCAAGGACACAAGCGAAAAGATCTTTATCTATCCTAATCCAATTTCCAATATATTGAATATCAATGCTCAAAGCTTCTATTAACACTCAATATTGATCACTGGGAACATCTATGGTTAATAAAGATTGTAAAGCCTTAAAGGTGATGAAAGAATGGATTTAATAATTATAAAAAGAGGACGCTAGATAACTTCCTCTTTTTATAATTATAGTTCAATACTATAACTTGCAAAATATTTTTTTCTGTCAGAACTTAGGTTTCATTCCCATATTATACATGATGAAGGAGTAAATGTCAGCTTGTTCTTCGAGCACTTTGCTCATTGGTTTTCCTGATCCGTGACCGGCTTTACTTTCGATACGTATCAATGTTGGATTTTTACCATTGCTGGCAGCTTGAAGAGTGGCAGCGTATTTGAAAGAATGTGCCGGAACCACCCGGTCATCATGGTCGGCTGTGGTAACCAATATAGCAGGGTAAGTGATCCTCTTCTTTAGTGTGTGAAGTGGAGAGTAGGCACGTAGATATTCAAACATTTCTTTGCTGTCCGCACTTGTACCATAATCACTCGCCCAATTCCATCCAATCGTAAATTTATGATAACGGAGCATATCCATCACACCTACTTCCGGTATTGCAACTCTGAATAAATCCGGGCGTTGGTTTACACATGCACCAATCAGCAATCCACCGTTTGACCCTCCAACAATGGCAATCTTTGATTTATTGGTGTATTTCTTTGTTATCAGATATTCTGCAGCTGAAATAAAATCATCGAAAACATGTTGTTTTTGCATTTTTGTTCCTGCAAGGTGCCAAGTTTCACCATATTCACCACCTCCACGAAGATTAGCCTGCGCATAAATACCTCCGTTTTCAAGGAAAGGAATCCGATAAGTAGAAAAGCCGGGATTGAGGCTGATATTAAAACCACCGTAACCGTAAAGAAAAACAGGATTTTTTCCGTCCTTTTTTAATCCTTTCTTATAAGTGAGGAACATAGGAATCTTTGTTCCGTCTTTACTGGGATAGAAAACTTGTTCGGTGACGAATTCATCCGAATTGAAATCTACCTTTGGTGCACGATATAAAGTAGCTTCATTCGTTTCTATATTATATTTATAAGTTGCTCCAGGAGAAATAAAAGAGGTAAAAGAGAAAAAGGCAATGTTATCATCTTTATCTCCGCTAAACCCGATGGAACCCAACGATGGAAGTTTAACTTCATGGAGCAGCTTGCCGTCAAGATTGTATACAAAGGCATGGTTAGAAGCATCTTTATCATAAGTCAGTACTAATTTTCCTCCGATCACCTCAGCTCCTGAAAGTACTGAGCTGGATTCAGGAATTAATTCTTTCCAGTTTTCCAACTTTGGAGCAGCAATATCAGCAACCATAATTTTATTCTTAGGTGCACCATAATTGGTGGAGAAGAAAATCTGATTTCCTATCACTTCAATAGGCATATATTCATAATTGAAATCGGAAGCCAATTGTTCAACCGGAGCATCTGCCTTCGTCAAATCTTTCATGAAAAGAGCATTTCCACGACCTTCACCAGATTCAAAGATAAAAAGGAAACGTTCATCTTCACTCACATTGGCTGAATAGAAGCGCTTGGGATATTTAGGATTTTGATAGACCAACACGTCTTTTGATTGCGGTTCACCAATTTTGTGATAATAAATTTTATGGTTCTCATTTACATTCGAGAATTCTTTTCCAGCAACAGGTGCATCGTATGCACTATAATAAAAGCCGTCACCTTGCCAGGAAGCATCTGAAAATTTAGCCCATTTTATATGGTCTGGAAGTAATTTTTTGGTAGCAATGTCCGTCACGAATATTTCTCTCCAATCCGATCCACTTCGGGAAACTGTATAGGCAAAATATTTTCCATCTTTGGAAAAAGAAGTACCTGTTAAAGCGACTGTTCCGTCGTCCGATAATTTATTGGGATCAAGAAAAACTTGAGGCTGAGCATCTAAAGAATTTTGCCAATAAAGTACGCTTTGATTTTGCAGGCCATCATTTTTATAGAAATAATATTTTCCGTTTTTCTTAAACGGAGCACCAATCTTTTCATAATTGGCAAGATTAGTCAACCGCTCCTTTAAGGCTTTTCTAAAAGGAATCTTTGCCAGATAGGAGAATGTAACTTTATTTTGTGCTTTTACCCAAGAAGCTGTCTCTTTCGTTGTATCATTTTCGAGCCAACGATAAGGGTCGGCCACTTTTACCCCGAAGTAAGTATCTACAGTATTATCTTTTTTTGTTATGGGATAGGTGATTTTTTCCTGTTGTCCAAAAGTATTTGCTGCAATTATTCCACATGCTAACATGAGCGTTATTTTTTTCATATTGTATATTTATTTTTAGTCGTAAATAAGAAGATACAAATATATATATGATATTTTTAATAGCACGAATATTCATAATATTTTTTTGATAGGAATAAAGAGGGGGGGGTGAATAACGATATTATATATCCATGCGGATAAAATTATCTTGGATATAACTCTTGTAATATGATAATCGTACTATATTTGCAAATAAATAGATATTAAAAACTCAAAGTCAACATAAATTATAATGCTGTTAGCTATTGATGTTCCCGTTCTTATTGTTTATTCTGCAATTATTCTGATTGTGGCTCTAATGATATTTGTTGTCTGTTTAGTGTCCCGATTTAAAAAATCCAAGGCGAGAGAAAGGCAATTGGAACATAGTTTTCAGGAATTAAAAAGTAAAGTGGACGATTTGCAACTTGAAACGCTCGAATCAAAACTGGATCCTCATTTGTTAAAGAATATATTAAATTCTATACAATCTCACGCTTATCAAACTTATTTTGCTCTTGACAAATTAGCAAATGTGCTTGATTATATCTTGTATGAAAGCAAAAGGAAGTTTGTAACTCCATATGAAGAAATAGAGTTTGCGAAGAATTTGATTGAAATTAACAAAATAAAATTAAGCCCTTTATTTGAACTAAAAATAAAATTGATAGTTGATGAAACGGATCCGCTTTTTCATCAAAAAATAATGGCGCCCCTAATTTCTATTGATCTGATAGAAAATGCATTTAAGCATGCTGATTTACAAAATCCAGATGCTTTTATTTCTATTGTGTTTGAATTTCGAGATGGAAACTTTATCCTTACTGTTTCTAATAAAATATCGACTAAGGCACTTATGCAAAAGGAAAGAGGAGGGATAGGTAATACGATGTTAGAACAACGGCTGAACATTGTTTATAAAAGATTTTTTAAATTCAAAAAAGTGATTGAAGAAGATGTTCATATAGCTTATTTAAAAATTGATTTACTTGAATACAAAACTAAAATGTGTACTTCTTGATGATGAACTTCCAGGGTTGATGTATTTAAAAATGCTTTGTGAACAGATACCTGAAATGGAAATTATAAAAGTCTTTAATAGTTCGGTGGTCTTTCTTGAAGAAATTCCTTATTTAAATTTTGATGTCTGTATTTTAGATATTGAAATGCCAGAAATGAGTGGATTGCAAGTAGCCGAATTATTAAAAGATAAACTCGTTATTTTTACTACAGCATATAAAGAATATGCAGTAGATGCTTTTGACTTAAACGCGATTGATTATGTGCTAAAGCCTATAAAGAGGGAGCGACTTCAACAAGCGATTCAAAAAGCGATAGATCTGTTAGATAAGTCAATAGTCTTTGAGAAAAGTGTTCAATTCAATAGTGAAAAAGGTA
>JAATGU010000090.1 GCA_015654535.1 Bacteroidales bacterium | reverse complement strand
TGCGCCATTGACACCCCGTCTTTACCAAGTAAAATATGCCATTCCAACTAGAACGTAGACTATATTTTCGCTTTCTTTCTAGAATATGCAACACTTTCTTTATATATTGTCACTGTGTTTCCTTTAAATCAGTTCTCTGCATCTTGTTTTAAGTTTGGTACCTCAGAATAAATGCTTTACTGACAAAGAGGAAACACTCTTAGCTCTTTTTTTATTTAATTTTTAAACAGGCTCTTAATATTTTATATCAAAAAGAACATGCAAGCCATGCGATCTACTATAATCAGTTAATGCTTCATCTAGTAGGTGTATGACTTGCGTAACTTTTATCTAAAGGGTGATAATTTTATATCGAACTTTTATTTTAGTAGCAAGCGTTTACTTAAGTAGCGGACAGGATACCACACTGAGAGAAATCCAACAACAAGTACTGTAATAAATATGAGTACCACATCAAGCGGACGAACACTCACCGGATAGGCATCAACAACAAAAGTACCATGGGTACCACCTAATGAAATAATTCCATATTTCTGTTGAATATAACAAAGAATTAATCCAAAAGCAATGCCGATAAGAGCTCCAAACATAGAAATCATACGTCCTTCAAAAAGAAAAATACGAGAGATCAATTTATCGTCTGCTCCAAGATTGCGAAGGGTCTCTACATCTTTTTTCTTATCAATAATAAGCATTGAAAGCGATCCGATAACATTAAAGCAAGCAATCATCAGAATAAAAGTTAAAAAGATATAGGAAATAAGTTTTTCTATTTCCATAATACGGAACACATCAGCTTGCTGTTCATACCGATCCTTGACTAAAAAGGAATCCCCTAAAATGCGCTTCATCTCACTTTTCACTTTATTTATATCAGCATTAGGTTTTAATTTAAGCTCAATAGCAGATACTTCTGTTTTATAATGAAATAATCTACGGGCAAAATCCAAAGAAGTAAGCATATATGCTCCATCATATTTTTGTTGATTTACCACAAACACCACTCCGGGAGAATAAAGATATTGAACATTAAAAGAAGCCGCAGGATTTCCCATATTTATTTTTGCATTTCGTATAGGAGCATAAACTTCCAATGGGTCAACAAACTGAATTCCAGAACTTAATTTAGAAACCAATTCAATGCCCATCACACAATAATCAACAATAGAGTCGTGAAGGATAAATCTCCCTTTGCCATAAAGAATGCTATCTATTCGAGTTAAGTCCTCAAAATTATCTTGCACTCCCTTTATAACTGTCATGGCTTGGCGACCTTTGTACTGGACCATCGCATTCTCTTCCAGCGTTTCGGTAAATACCGCAACATCTTTCATGGAACGTATTTGTTGAATCCTACGATCTTTGGCATCAAAGGTTTTCCCTTGAGCCACCGTTATCTTAATTTGAGGATCAAATGCTGTGAAAAAAGTGGCAACCATATCCTGAAAACCATTGAACACAGAAAGTGTACAGACCAAAGCAAGTGTAGCAAGTGCTACTCCGCAAACAGATATTGCGGAAATAATATTAATTGCGTTGTGAGACTTCTTTGAGAAGAGGTAACGCTTAGCTATGTAAAAGGGGAAATTCACAATGTTATTTCAGCAAAGAGTCTATCTTTTCAATATAGTCCAAAGAATCATCTACAAAAAACTTTAGCTCGGGAATAATTCTTAGTTGATGACGTACACGGGTACCTAATTCAAAGCGAATAGACTTCACGTTAATATTTATATTTTTAACTAATTCTTCTCCCTTATCAGAAGGGAAAACACTTAAATAAGCTCTGGCCACACTCATATCCGAACTAATTCTTACTGCACTAACTGAGACCAATACCCCACTCATTGCTTTTGTTTGCAACAAAAAAATATCGCTTAGCTCTTTTTGAAGTAAGCGCGCTATCTTATTTTGTCTGGTTGTTTCCATTTTCTTTTTATTTTTTCCTGATAATAGTTAACCCATCTCTCAATGGTAAAATAACTTTTTCCACTCTCCGATCAAGAGCAATATAATCATTGAACTTCTTAATTCCTATAGTCTGATAATCATTGTTACGAGGCTTCTCCAATACATGTCCATCCCATAAAGTATTATCAGCTATAAGATAACCACCATCGGACAGCTTAGCAAGCACCATCTCATAATATTCTATATATTTTCGCTTGTCACCATCAACAAAAGCTAAATCAAAAATTATGTTCATAGAAGGAACAAGCTCCAATGCATCTCCTATATAAAATTTTATCTTATTAGCAACAGGTGATTTTTCCAGCCATGGACGGGTAAAATCCTCTTGTTCATCATTAATTTCAAATGTATGGAGCATTCCTCCTTCTTTCAAACCTTCAGCAAGACAAATAGCAGAATATCCGCTGTAAGTTCCGATCTCTAATATTTGTTTGGGACGAATCATTTCTACAAACATTTTTAGCATTCTACCCTGCAAATGCCCTGAAGCCATTCGAGGACGCATTAATTTTACATGGGTGTCTCGGTAAAGAGCCTGAAGATATTCCTCTTCTTCATCAATATGGGCAAGAATGTATGTTTCTAATAATTCGTCGTCAGCATTCATCATTACACAAAACTTGGCAATAGATATTTATCTACATTCTTTAAAATATCACTTACTTTATTGATCTCAAGAAAAGAGGTGCCTCCCCCTTCACCGTAGCTACCGCTAAGATATGCCACCATATCATCTTCATTCACTCTTCCTTCTTTCATCAGCAATTCCAACGCTGCAAAGAAATAAGCTTGAGCATTTGCCTTCTCTTCCAGAAAAATAGGCAACACACCATAGGAAAGAGCTAAATGTCGCATTGTTTTTTCTTTGTAACACATTGCTAAAACAGGATATTTACCACGAAAGGCTGCTAAATTTCTTGCTGTTCTTCCAGTATAACTATCTGTCACAATAGCACGAATTTTAAGTTTTGCCGTTGCTTTCACTGCTTGTTTAGCAAGGAAAGCAGTTACGTCAGTACTATCCGATGAAAGAGGTATGCGGATATCATTTTCCTCCATTTTTGTTTTTTCAGCCTCTTCTACAATAGCAGACATTGTTTTCACTGCTTCAACTGGATATTTACCATAAGCAGTTTCACCACTCAACATTAACGCATCCGTCCGATAATAAATTGCATTTGCCACGTCTGTTACTTCCGCACGCGTTGGGCGAGGATTTTTTATCATTGTATGAAGCATTTGAGTGGCTACAATCACCGGTTTCTTTGCCAACACACATTTGCGAATCAAAATCCGCTGAATTCCGGGAATTTTTTCCTGAGCAACCTCAATACCTAAATCACCACGTGCAATCATTATTCCATAAGCCACCTCAAGGATTTCATCAATATTATCAACACCTTCTTGATTTTCTATCTTAGCAATAATCTTTATATCACTATTATAGGTATCTAATATCGCTTGAATATCCAGAACGTCCTGTCTATTACGAACAAATGAATGAGCAATAAAATCGATATCTTTCTCAATTGCGTAAAGAATATTGTTCCGATCCTTTTCTGTTAGCGAAGGCAAATTGATACGTACTCCGGGAACATTAACACTCTTATGACTACCCAGAGTTGCTTCATTCATAACCTCTACCTCAAGATAATCATCATATTTCTTAATGATATGCAAATCCAAATCTCCATCATCGATAAGAATTTCTCCATCCTCAGATAGATCATGCACAAAATTAGGATACGAAACTGAAATGCAATCGTGAGTTGTTCCGGCATTCGGATTACCAACAATACGAATTCTTTCACCTACCTTATAGAGAATAGATTCCGAGCAAGCTGTAGTTCTAACTTCAGGCCCCTTTGTATCCATTAGTATAGCAATCTTATTAGATACAGCCCTTACATTTTTAATAATTTCTTCAAGTCCACTTCTTTCAGCATGTGCAGTGTTCATACGAACCACGTTCATACCTGCGTCGTATAATTTTGTCAGGAAATCAACATCACAATGTCTATCTGATATTGACGCTACTATTTTTGTATGTTTTTTCATAAAACTTTATATTATCTTTTTTATTTTTTCACCAATAATGCTTCCAAAGCCAAACGATAAGAATCTAGTCCAAAGCCACAAATAACTCCTATGCAAGCAGAAGATATCATTGAAATGTGACGAAAAGATTCCCGCGCATGCACATTCGATATATGTACTTCTATCACGGGTGCCGTCACAGCTTTGATTGCATCTTGAATAGCAATAGAAGTATGAGTATATGCTCCCGCGTTTAAAATGATACCATCAAAGTCAAAACCAATCTCTTGAATCTTATCTATCATCTCACCTTCCACATTCGATTGATAATAATGAATGTCTACGTCTGGGTATCGTCCAGTTAATTCAAGAAAATATTCTTCAAAAGAAACAGTTCCATAGATGGAAGGTTCACGTTTACCTAATAAATTGATATTAGGGCCATTAATAATTTGTATTCTCATAAAACAAATAATTCTATTTAATTCAATATCTTTGTAGAGGACAATTTATCAAGATGCAAAGGTAGAAAAAAGAAATGAAAACAAACGAAAAAAGAAACAATAAGGATAAAAACAAACAGTTAATTAGAAAATATCGACAATATTTGCTATTAGAAAAGTCTTTATCAAAAAACACTCTGGACGCCTATTTAACAGATTTGGATAAACTCCTTAGTTTCTTATTACTAGAGAGGATAGATATCTTCGATGTAACGTTAGACAATTTACAGAGCTTCGCTGCAGGTTTACACGACATCGGAATTCATCCTCGCTCCCAAGCACGCATTATTTCGGGAATTAAATCATTTTATCGCTTCCTGATTCTGGACGATTATATACAATCT
Organism: Bacteroidales bacterium; assembly: GCA_015654535.1. Taxonomy (GTDB): domain Bacteria; phylum Bacteroidota; class Bacteroidia; order Bacteroidales; family Bacteroidaceae; genus Bacteroides. The sequence goes on along the minus strand of JAATGU010000090.1, from coordinate 61,359 downwards.
GATCCTACAGAGCTACTCGAGGGACCTAAAATTGGATTTAAATTACCCGAAGTTCTCAATTTAGAAGAGATTGACTCTATTATTTCGACTATAGATCTTGAGAAAAAAGAAGGACAACGAAACAGAGCGATATTAGAGACCCTTTATAGCTGTGGTTTACGAGTTTCAGAACTTACTAACTTAAAAATATCAGAATTATATTTCGATGACGGCTTTATCAAGGTAGAAGGAAAGGGAAGTAAACAACGATTAGTACCAATTTCTCCTCGTGCAATCAAAGAAATAAATTTCTACCTTCCTGAACGCGAAAACATTGATGTGCATAAAGATTTTGAAGATTTTCTTTTTCTTAGCCGAAGAGGAACCAATCTATCCCGGATCATGATTTTTCATATAATAAAAGAGCAGGCAAAGTTGGCAGGAATAAAAAAGAATGTAAGTCCGCACACTTTTCGGCACTCATTCGCCACACATTTATTGGAAGGAGGAGCCAATCTTCGAGCTATCCAATGTATGCTAGGTCATGAATCCATTGCAACAACAGAAATATATACTCACATAGACATGAACATGCTTAGGAGCGAAATCATAGAACATCACCCACGTAATATAAAATATCGTGAAAAAGAAAAAAAATAAAGGCGAACAATAAAACATATAGCTTGTTATATAATGTGATAGACTAAAAGGTTCAAACTTGTTTATCTAATTTATAATAAAATTGGCATAAGATTTGCCAATAAATTTAAGAATTAATATCTTTGTCCAAAGATTCTGCAAACTCAAACTATTTGATAAGCAGTATAAATAGACGATTTCAATTACAAACATTTAATTTATATCAAAAACATGGTTAAGAAGTTGTATTTGCCATTACTCATGGCTTTAGTTGTTGCCCTTTCTTCTTGTGGGAAGATGGGTGAATTATCATCGGAATACTTCACGACAAATCCTCAGGTTTTGGAAGCTGTCGGAGGTAAAGTCCCAGTAACAATTAACGGCAAATTCCCAGAAAAGTATTTCAAGAAGAAAGCTGTTGTAGAAGTGACTCCAGTATTAAGATGGAATGGAGGAGAAGCTAAAAGTCAACCTGCATTGTTCCAAGGTGAAAAAGTAGAAGGGAATGATCAGACGATCTCTTATAAGATGGGAGGAACCTACACAACAAAAGCTAATTTTGATTATGTTCCTGAAATGGCAAAATCAGAATTATACTTAGTTTTCAATGCAAAAGTTGGGAAGAAAGCAATCAGCATCCCTGATGTTAAAATTGCCGACGGTGTAATCTCTACTTCTGAATTAATTAACAACACTTTGTCAAGTGCAAATCCTGCAAGTTCAGACGATGCTTTTCAACGGGTGATCAAACAGGCTCAAGAAGCAAAGATCATGTTCATTATTCAACAAGCTAACATTCGTGCCTCTGAATTGAAATCTGCTGAAGTTAAAGATTTCAATAAAACAGTAGCTGATGCAAATGCAGATACAAAAGGGAAGAAAATCAATAACATTGAAATTTCTTCTTATGCCTCTCCTGATGGTGGACCTAAATTAAATACCACACTTGCTGAAAAGCGTGAATCCAATACAGTTACTTACCTGAACAAAGAACTTAAGAAAGGTAAAGTAGATGCTACAGTAGATTCAAAATACACAGCTCAAGATTGGGAAGGATTCCAAGAATTAGTATCTAAATCCAATATCCAAGACAAAGATCTTATCCTTCGCGTTCTTTCTATGTATCAAGATCCTGAACAAAGAGAAACTGAAATTAAGAATATTTCTTCAGTATACAAAACTCTCGCAGAAGAAGTTCTTCCTCAGTTGAGACGTTCACGTTTAACTTTAAACTATGATATCATTGGAAAATCCGATGAGGAGATTACTAGTTTGGCTAACAGTGATGCAAGCAAACTGAATATCGAAGAATTGCTTTATGCCGCTACTTTAACTAAAGATAATTCAAAAAAAGAAGCTATCTACACGAAAGCCACAGAATTATATCCTAATGACTACCGTGCATATAATAACCTTGCATTCCTTGCTTACCAAAAAGGTGACATTGATGGTGCTAAATCGTTCTTAAATAAAGCTGCCAATTTGAAATCTGCTCCTGAAGTAAACATGAACTTAGGTTTGGTTGCTTTAAAAAGTGGTGATAAAACAGCTGCAGAATCTTACTTTGGAAAAGCTGCCGGTGCAAAACAGTTAAATGAATCACTTGGAAACTTATACGTTTCAAGAGGTGAATATGATAGAGCTGTAAATTCATTCGGTGACGCAAAAACAAACAGTGCCGCTCTTGCTCAAATTCTTGCTAAGGACTATAACAAAGCAAAGAACACACTTTCCGGCATTGAAGCTCCTGATGCTTATACAGATTATCTGATGGCTATCGTAGGTGCAAGAACTAACAATGCTTCTATCGTAACAAGTAGTTTATCAAGTGCAATCAAGAAAGATCCTTCTTTAGCTAAAAAAGCTTCTACTGATTTAGAATTTGCTAAATTCGCTACTGATGCTGAATTCCTTAATGTAATAAAATAAGGAATCGTTTTAAGCGAAATAATATAATCAACGGGATTATCTAATAAAACAGATAATCCCGTTTTTTTTGTATCAGATAAAAAAAATTGCAAAGCATACCCTGCATAGAAACAAATTAGCTAAATTTGCAAAAAATATAGTTAGTATGAGAAAGATAAGTTTTGCCATTACATTAATGCTATGTTTATTTGGTTGCAAAAACAAAAATAGTCATATCACTATCAAAGGAGATATTGATGGCTTAAACAATGAAATGATTTTAGTATATGGAGCGGACAAAAATGGAGATGCGCTGGACACCATCTACGCCAAAAACGGTAAATTTACTTACAAGGCGCCTATTGACACCTTTACACAAGTAACACTTCATTTTAAAAATATGGAAGAATGCGTTATCTTTGCAGATAAAGGTGACAAAATAAAGGTTAGTGGAGATGCTTCCTCTTTGGATTTACTTAAGGTAAAAGGTGGTGACTTAAATAAAGAAATGAATACATTTAAAGAAAGCATTACCGATATATCCAAAGCTACAAGCAGACTAAAAAACGAATTATATACTTCTTATGTTTCCGGGAATGAGAAAAAATACAATGACTTACTCCAATCGCCGGAATTACTTAAGGCCGAGAAAGCAATAAAAGAAAAAGCCTCAGCATTCATCCATACGCATACCTTTTCTCCCATAAGCCTCTATTTAATTGATAAATACTTTGTTCAAGTAGAGAACCCAGATGCTACAAAAATAAAAGAATTAGTCAATATAATGAGTGGAAGTCTAAAAGATTCTCCCTACATGCAACAATTATCCAAAACGATAAATACGGATGAAGCTCTTGCTATCGGAAAGCAGGCTCCGTATCTGAGTCTAACCAATAAAGAAAAAAAAATTATTACTCTTTATGACTTCAAGGAAAAGTATCTATTAATAAACTTTTGGGCATCTTGGAGTACCCCTTCAAGAAAAGAAAATTCTCAGATTGCCTCTCTTTATAGACGTTTTAAGGCAAATCATTTTGCCATTCTGGGGATCTCGCTGGATGTAGACAAGAATAAATGGGAAGAAGCTACTAAAAAAGATTCACTTTCTTGGGAACAAGTATGCGACTTCAGCAGTTGGAACTCTCCCGTAATACAACAGTATGGAATAGAAGCCCTACCCGCTAATGTTCTTATTGATCCCAGAGGGAAAATAATGGCCCGAAACTTAAAAGATAAAGAATTAACTAAAAAATTAGAAGAACTCTTCATAGAAGACACTTCCGTAAAATAAACAAATATGCTTGTTAAGGTATTTGGAGCTGCTGTTCAAGGGATAGACGCAACCGTTATCACCATTGAAGTGAACAGCACCAGAGGATGTATGTTCCACCTCGTTGGTTTACCTGACTCCGCCGTAAAAGAAAGTCACGAACGCATCCTTTCCGCCTTGCAGGTGAATGGCTACAAATTTACTACTTCACAAATAGTGATTAATATGGCTCCGGCAGATATCCGTAAGGAAGGGTCAGCTTACGACTTACCTTTGGCAATAGGGATGATGGCTGCAAAAGAGCATGTTTCTCCCGACAAGCTAAGCAAATACATTATCATGGGAGAGCTAAGTCTCGACGGGAGTTTACAACCCATAAAGGGAGCCTTACCCATTGCCATCAAAGCTCGCGAAGATGGCTATGAAGGACTAATTGTTCCCCGTCTCAATGCCAGAGAAGCCGCAGTGGTGAATAGTCTCAAAGTTTATGGTGTAAGCAACATTAAAGAGGTGATCCAATTTTTCAACGAAGAAAAAGAATTAGAACAAACAATAGTAGATACCCGAGAAGAGTTCTATGCCCAACAAACCTCTTTTGATTTTGATTTTTCAGATGTGAAAGGGCAGGAGAATGTGAAGCGGGCTCTTGAAGTCGCCGCAGCTGGCGGACACAATCTGATAATGATTGGTGCACCAGGAAGTGGGAAATCCATGATGGCCAAGCGCCTTCCTTCCATTCTCCCGCCGCTCTCTTTAGGAGAAAGTCTAGAAACCACCAAGATTCATTCCGTGGCCGGAAAGTTAGGGAAAGAAACGTCCTTAATTGCCAAGCGCCCTTTCCGCAGCCCACATCATACTATTTCACAAGTAGCCATGGTAGGTGGAGGCACTTTTCCTCAACCAGGGGAAATAAGTTTGGCTCATAATGGAGTCCTCTTTCTCGATGAACTTCCCGAGTTCAACCGCAGTGTGCTCGAAGTGCTTCGGCAACCATTGGAAGATCGCATGATTTCTGTTTCTCGTGCTAAATACAGCATTGATTACCCCGCCGGATTCATGATGATTGCCTCCATGAATCCATGTCCTTGCGGATATTATAACCATCCCACCAAAACTTGCGTTTGCAGTCCGGGGCAAGTACAGAAATACCTGAATCGCATTTCCGGTCCACTTCTTGACCGTATCGACATACAAATAGAGATTGTTCCCGTGCCATTCGAGAAGATTTCCGATAAAAGGAGTGCTGAGCCCAGTAAAGATATACGGGCACGAGTGATCAAAGCCCGCCAGATTCAGGAACAACGATATACTGACCATCCAGGAATTTACTGTAATGCACAGATGAACACCAAATTGCTTCACATTTTTGCTGAACCAGACGCCAAAGGGCTTGCCTTATTAAAGAACGCCATGAACCGATTAAATCTCTCCGCACGGGCTTATGATCGTATTCTAAAAGTAGCCCGTACGGTTGCTGATCTCGAAGGATGTGAGAATATACAATCGGCACATCTGGCAGAAGCTATTAGCTATAGGAATTTAGACAGGGAGAGTTGGGCAGGATAATTATTTATACAAAAGTCATTCTATAACCTCTTCTATTATATCTTCAATCCTTCACTATTAACTATTATATAAATAAGGTGATTATGCAAATCAGTAATTAAAAAATCAGGGAAAGAAAAGCAATCACGATTTTACTTACTACATGTATAAGAAATCTGGCAATAAGGTTAATGTAAAAATAGTCAATCTACAATTTCTCTGATTGCTTAGCATATTCGGTGGGATTCATCCCCCAAAAAGTCTTAAAGCTTTTACTAAAATAATGTGGATCGTTATAACCAACCATATAAAATCAACATTTAAGTCTGCATTGCTCATCTGTTGTTCCATAATCTCTGCGAGTTTTGCAAGAGAATTTCTATCTTTACTCGATATCCTAGGAGGTTCTTCCTTTTGGGTAAAAATATTCGATTGAAAGATACTTATGTAAATGGTAAAAACTTACCTGAGTATCCAAAGCAAAATAAAAAACGTGTAACGTTAGATGTTTATTAATCGATTTTGTAATAGATAGTAAAATAATAATAGAATACAGTGTATGGTTACTAAATCAAAGTCTCCTTAAAAAATATATCCAGAGATTTCTCCCAAAGAGTCCAGACATCTTGAAAAAGAAGTCCAGACATCTTTTTAACATGACCTAAGTAACAAGAAAAAAAAGAATGGTTTGTTTCACTTGCCTCCTTCCCGAAAAAATAGAAATATTCGAAATTTTTTATCAAAAAACAAAAATACTACAGTTACACCGACCCTATTTACCTAAAAAATGCTCTGCACGTCCTGGAGAGAATAACTCCCACAAAGAAGCGACCGTCCAACCTGGAGCAAAGATATCATTATAAAAACCTTTGCCGTTTTTCCCATAATCCCAATTGGTGTGCTGCACCACCTCAGGGTAATAACCCACTTTCGCCACCCCGCAAAGATGCCCTTCAACCGGCAACAATTGACGCATGGAGGTACTGATAACCTGTGCAAAATCAGAGAAACGCTTCTCTGTATACCGCTTCGATAACCAGTTCAACACATCGGCAAACTCAAATACAAACACATCAATATGATTATTTTCTACAGAAACATTTCCCCAACCCCTGGTTTTTAGACCTATATCCCCCAGCATTTGCCCCTGTGCAAAAGGAACATCCCATGTATAATACCAAGACAAGGCAAAATAGGTTGCTTTCTTAGCTAATGCCGCATAATGTTCTTGCTCAGCCCCTTTAGTAACTAAGGCCAGATAATAGGCAGCGCTGGCAGCGTACAAAGAAGCTTCTTTGTCTTCACAGTTGGCATCCAAAGTGGAAGAAAAATAATCTGCTTTGGAGATCAACTCCTTCTCCAAGTAGTCAATCGTCTTCTTAGCCGCTACCAGATAACGTTTATCCTTGAAATATTTATAACCCATCACCAAAGGAAGAGTTGCCGAAGGAGTACTTCCACCGCTTTGGTCCACAATTGAAAAATCATCTTTGAACTTGCGCGAGAAACTGCCATCCTGATTCTGCAAACGAAGGAACATATCCAGCATTTCTCTTACTCGTTTCTCCCATTCCACGTGTTTCCGTCCTTTCAGTCGTTCATAATTGAGGTAATGCAAGATTGCATAAGCTCCTTCCGACTGGCGACGAATGCTATGAACAGGTTCTACAAAATTTCGTTTATAATATACTACTTCATTGAAGAAACCAGCAGCGGAAAATCCGTTCTTTTCGTAAGTCTCAAATATACTATTGGCATTTGTCACCAAGTCCGTACGTCCTTTCTGCTCGCCATATTCCAGTGCATTGAATGCATTCAACAAAGTCCGTCCTACAAAACCGACTTCAGCTACATCAGTACTTTCGCAGGTAGACGTACGCATTCCAACGCCCGAATAGTAATGTGTCGGATTATCTCCCACATAGCTTTCTACAAAGAAATTACTCATCACTTGCTTCATCATTTCAGGCGTATAAGATGTATTCACCGACTGTGGATGATTGGTATCATAGCTATATTCCCACGTACGTTGAACGCATTCGGAGAAATCGGACGCTTCACGTTCAGAGATTTCCCAAGTCAAAGACACACTCTCTCCCTTACGCAAAAACTGAAAAGCCTCAACCGGAGGGGCCAACGTCAACTTGCGAATATACGTCTTAGGCATTTCCTTATATGGAAACCCAAAGGACAGCACCGTTTCACCTGATACATTCTCAAATCCGGTATAGCCAATAGATGTTTTTCCCGAAAGAATAATCTCTCCCTCCTTATGAGTAGTCAATGCTTCATTATCAAACTTGTCTAAACGGATAACGGACATTGACTTTCCTTCTTTCGCATCAAAAACAGCCGTCAACGGAGTACTTAAACGGTCTTCACGCACCAGCCAACTGTCGGACGTATGAAATGACGGAGCCTGTTCTGGCGAACGCAGATTACGACGATACCAGAATCCCGGCATATAGAACAGACAGTCATCGTGCCGGTACCCTGTCTTTACCTGTTGACCATAATTGAAATAAACATCTTTCAAAGCAGTGATTAGCACACTAATTCGCTGTTTATCGCCATTTTCTACTACATTTTGGAAAACTGTAATCGGTATTTTTTCAGATGTAACCAGTTGGTATCCAAAAGAACCACTCTCTAGTTTCTGTAATGACAAAGAGTAACGATTAGCATCATTTCCCGGCACTTTCAAAGCGATGGTTGCCGAAACATTTCCGGCAGTATAATCAGCTGCCACAACCTTTGCTATACCAAGCAACAATACAATTCCAAAAAACAATCTTTTTACGTTCATTCGGTTATTTATTATTAATTCCTTATTAAAAAATCTATTCTAGCTTTGTGATAAATTCATTTATCCTTCAAATCCTCCAACTTACCACTCCTCACCCTATAAGTTACTTTTTATTAATGAGACACTGGTTTTGCTGCTTCAAATAAAGGTAAATCCGTTTTCACAAAAGACCAGATGTGCTTTTGCGGAATCGGATGTAATTTATGGTAAGGCTTGATCAAGGCATCCGGATATTCGCTTCTTACCGCATTCCGTAAAAGGATTTAGTTTCTTTCTCCAGAAAAACTAAGTTAATTAAAGTTATATATTACTACCACATGCTTACAGTATATACAAATAATATTGTAAACTATTATAATACAAATTTATCCCAATCATGTGAAGTTTGATACAACTATCTATTCAAACTATGCAAATATAAAACCAAAACCGTCCCTGAAATCTTTTTCAAAAACAGTTGAACGGATTGTCTCATTTTATAAAACAGTTCTCCTATAAGATAGAGAGTAATTATCTTTTATTATAATAGTGATCGAATTGATCTTTTTGTTAAGGGGTTTATTTGGGGGAGCAGGAAATATCATATAATCCACTATTTCTGTCTCATTTTAACACTTTTAAAGTCATCTTCAACCGAGTCCACTTACTGACGGAGATGATTATATATCATAGTCAGCACTTCCAATCGGGTTCTTTGTCCAAGGACAGTATTCAGTTGAAATCCACACAATATGCTCCACCGCTGTAGCGTATCTTCATCAACTGCTCCCTTCAAGTCAGCATCCCATCCGGGTAAATAGCCACGTAATCCCATGTATTGTACCAAAGGGAAATTCGGATCCTCCGGATGGAGATCACGGTAGTAGACGAGAGTTGCTTTCTGTTGAATTAATATATCCTGTAACATAGATATATCTACGTCACGTGCTCCTACTCCATGATCAATTGCAAGTGAGGCTGTGATACCCGCAGCCTGCCCTAATGCCATCCAGCAAGGTTCCATCCTCAACGTAGAAAAACCTATATGTGAACCAGATACCGATACAGGCAATAACAGATTATCTATTTCCCGAGGTAAGATAACACCTAATGGCACTGTATAAATGGCCGTGGGATAACTGATAAATCCGTCTAAATGTACTCTTCCTCTTTCTCTTTTCCTTGCAGCGTGTGAATCGAGTGCATAGTGACTGGCTGTCACACTATTGGAATGTAATGGAGGACGTCCATTCGGAACAACTGGTAACGCATCTTTGGCAGTAAAAAAATATACTCCTTCAAAACGCCTTCCCTCGCGCACGTATACCTGCCGCGGAAAGAATTCGTTATCCTGATACTCATCTTTCGCCAATCCCCACTCAGATACTTCTCTGCGAAAATGTTTAGGGAGCGCCTGATCATTTTGGGCAAACCAAAATAAACCAAGTGTGTACTCTCTTAAACGCTTGGCAAATCTATCCCGCCATTCCCATGAAGAAGTTGGCCAAGGCCAATTTTCTTCCGGAAGGTCAGTAGAAAGAAATGCCGTATGCTGATTGTTTCCATCTACTTTCTGATTCGGCAACGTTACCAGACTGCTTAACTTCCTGATTCCCCAACTGTCTCCAAGCAATTTAGTACGGTTCCCTTGAGCAATATGGTGGCAGTTTTCTTCCATCATTTCGTTAGTCACCTTTGCCATGACTGCCTGAGTGTTCCGCCCAGTCCATACGTCTTCGATGAGCGAGACGTATTCTTCACGGTTATAGAATTCCGGTTTCGTGAAAGGAATGCGGTTCTTCGGATTATTCGTCAAACACAGGCGATAGTTGTATGCTTGCACTGCGTTATCAGAATTTCCGGTACTACCTTCTGCGGGCTGACCTTTCCAATATTCATAAGTTCTCCCTGCTCCGGGCTCATTAAATTCTTCTCTGCTTTCACGGCCTACGCGGAAAGGAACTCCGGCTGCAGCGCCCAAGTCTCCTTCATAGGTTGCATCTACAAAAAAACTACCTAGATAAACTTCCTTTTGCCCATTTTCACGATTTAGAATATTGATGCTTTCAATGCGCCTGTTTTTAAGAGATAGATTCTGGCCCTCAGCATCAAACTGTCGCATAAGGAGTATAGTGATTTTATCTTTGTGTTCGTCCAGCATTTCCTGATAAATGGATGCAGCAACGGAAGGTTCAAAATGGAATCCATCACTACAATCTTTCACCTGTTGAGATTTCTCTCCATAACGATGGATATAGTATTGCTTAATTCTCGAAGTGAACTCCAAAAATAATCCGGTAGTTGCTTCCCGGGTAACAATATCCGTTGCCCCTAATCCATTGACAGGGAGTCCACCAATATGATTGGTGCGCTCCAAAATAACCGAAGTTTTACCTTGCCGGGCAGCAGCAATCGCTGCCATGATACCACCGGGATTGCCACCTACAATTACAAGATCAAAATGATTTTGGGCAAATATTTCCCAATTAACCAACAATAAAAAACTAATAATATAAAATCGTTTCACGTTACTCTTTTTTATTTTAGTTTATACTTTTGAGTATTTACATTCCATCCTTTCAGCACTAATACAACTCCTTCGTTGAGTTTTCCTTTTGCAGTTTCAATGGTCACTGTTTTCTTTTCACCCGGAACCAACGAGAAAAAATTGTCTGAATAAAACGATGGGCGTATCGGACTCATCTTTGAGTTGAAGAACTGCAATTGATTGAAAAAAGCTATTTGATCGGATAAATTTTTCAAAGTAATATCAACAAAATAGCTATCTTTATCCTCTCTTACCCTACAATTGAGCTTCACTTTAGAGGATTTGAGCTTGCTTAAATCTTCAAAACCCGAAGTAGCCGGGCCGGTCAATGTGGTTTTCCCCTCATATTTATCGTTAGAACGCCAATAGAAATTGGAAGAAACTTCTTTTCCATTTTTATCTTTCAGTACCAATTTAATAAAGTGAACCTGAGAGATATTTTTAGGGAAATTAATTGTCAAGACATCATTGACCACTCCATCCACAGGTAAATTGACGGAAGCCGACTCTTCAAGTACTTTTCGGCTACTGATATCATATACCTGTGCCGTTACTTTGTAATTATTGAAAGAACGATAAAAATCATTCACTACGGAAACAGTATTTTTAAGATAGTCAAACTGGGCATGCAAAGGTTCCAGAGAGTTGGCAGTGTAATAGAGGGAAGCTGTTGGCTCCAGAGACCAGTCCCACATGCGGGAACAAACTTGCCGCACAGGACAATTATGATACCAGAACAAAAGTCCCGAACAAAAACGATCTCCATAGTCTAATTTATTATAGTTCCATACTTCCCAGATACTTTTAGAGTTTATCGCTCCCAACAATTGCCCTTTCTGAGCAAATTCATCAATCGAATATGATTTCCCATAGTTGTTCACCAAGTCTGTGTATAAAGTAGTCATCAGATGGAAACCATTCCCATCCAAGTAATCCCATACTTTCTTATTAATAGGCCAAAGATCTTTTTCATCCATCATTTCACGAAGTATCTCTACAGTGGGAAGTGTAGGCGCACCATACTCCGGATTAAAACCGTCCACACGGCTTCCACGCGCAGATGCCGTATTTTCATAATGCTGCATCGGATTCACTTGTTTATAAGGGCTACCATCGTGTATACCAGCACATTCTGATTGCATCTGATATCCCCGAGTACCATCTAGAGACAACAGCAATTCGGAAGTGCCGGTAACTTCGGTACTTTCATTGGAAGCTACATAATAAGCCAATGAGGGATGGTTACGAATACGTTTTACCGTAGACGCCACATTGCTCAAGTAAACACTCCTGCTCTGTGGGTGACGGGTGTCTCCTGTCATCCAGAATTCTTGCCAGACTAATAAGCCCAGTTCATCACAGAGCTGGAAAAAATAATCGGATTCAGCAATGCCACCTCCCCACATTCGCAGAAGATTAATACCGGATTGACGGGTATAGCGCAATTCGGCATAAGTACGTTCATCTGAGTTTCTCAGCATAGCTTCTGGTATCCAATTCGCTCCACGAATAAACAGACGTTTACCGTTAATGTAAAAAACGCGTGATTTATCAGGAGTATTTGTGTCGGAAGTAATTTCCCGAATACCGAATCTCGTCTTTACAGAATCGCAGATTACTCCATCAACCGATACGGTTAGTTTCAGGTCATACAAGTTTTGCGATCCTTTATTTACGGGCCACCACAAGCGGGGAGAATCAATTATGAGCTGTGGAAACTCTTCCGGAGAGAAAGTCAACACTTTCTCTTCTCCACGTAAGACCAGAAGCGTTTTCTCGAAAGTTATATTTTCACCTACAATCTCACCTTTTACTTTGCAATCAATTCCATTATTGCTATTCGACGGATTGATGACCTCCACTGATATGGACTCACGCGATTGATCGTAATTCGGTCTTCTCAATCCGGACTTGACGAAAGGATGGCGTAACGCAACTTTACCAGTAGCATAGAGAGAGACATTTTTCCAGATACCCGTGTTGCGATCACGGATACCATCCATGAACGTGAAATCCCAGCCTACAGTCATCAACATCGTAGTATTCAATCCTATATTACCATTGCCTCCATTATGAAACTCGCCCGTAGCTCCCCAAAATTTAGGCATGCTACTCCCGGGTACATCAACCGGATATACTTTTATAGCCAACCCATTGGCTTTTTCTACTCTCACAAAATCCGTTACATTAATATAATCCTGTGTAAACATACCATGAATTGTACTAAGCAAATGCCCATTCACCCATACCTCCGCCCTGTAATTGATTCCATCCAACTGTAGCCAAATGTTTTTTCCTTTAAATGATTTGGGAAGAATAAACTCTGTCCGAAACCAGTAGGTGTAAAAATCACGTCCAGTTGTAGATATGTCTGGTATCAGATTATATTCCAATTTATTATTGACTCCATAATAAGGTTCCGGATATTTACGGTTATAGACTAACGAATTTAAAACTGTTCCGGGGACAATAGCTGGCAACCAATTTTCAATCGGATAACCAGACAAGGAAATCTTTTCACCAGAATCTGTCATATCACCGGCTTTTGCCATTTTCCACTTGTAATTTCCATGATGAGTCGCTTCAGAATCAAGCCAAAGACGTTCGGGATCTCTGGCTTCATTCACTCTGTTTTGCCCAGTCATTGTTGTAGAACAAACAAACAACAGTAAAACAGAGAAAAGGAACTTTGCTAAATTGTACATATTCATTATATAGTTTTAAACAAATTATAAAAAGAAGGGAAGCCTTCAGCGGAAAAAACACTAGAATCTTTAATTGTTGGCCATCCATCTTTCCATATTTATACTCAAACAATTGAAGATATGAAAATTTTAATGATTGGAGCAAAAGTAAGAAATACCATGCATTTAAGATAGAACAAACAGTTCAATTAATAAAACATTAATTCCAAACTAATCTAAAAATAAAAAAACATTCAGGGAAAGCGAAAATATACATTTATTTCTTTATTATGAACAGTTTCTTCCCTTTATTGAGCAGTTTCTTTCTATCTCAATATTAAAAAAACCGTACTTTTATGTCTTATTAAACTCTAACATGAAAAAGAAACCGTTTTTATTAATGCTCCTAATAGATATTTTCTTTACGATAACCACATCAGGAAGAGGAACAATTCCTCCATATTGCTTTACAAACAGTCATGATATAACATCGTTACATGCATGGGGACCCTATTCTAAACGTTACGCCGGAATATCACATATACCTGACATGCAGACAGGAATACGTTTCGATTTTTCTGTAATGCCGGGATATTATCGTAGCCGGCAACTAATCCCTCATGTCCTTTTTGAGTCATCTTATTATCCATGGGACATTAATCCTTCCATGAACCGTATAACATACCGTTATGAACTGGAATGGAAAGACCGTGTCTTTATTGATGTCACCTATTATGTGTTAGACGAATACTGTATATTGGTGGGTATGCATTGTGTCAATAATACTACAGTCAATCAAAATATAGTGCTCAACCTGATGGCATATATCGACTATGAACAGGAACAACCTTTAATTAAACTCTCAGAGAACATGAATATACAATGGTACAATGCTACTGATTATATATTAAATGAACCTATACGCAAATCTCCCCAATATAATTTAGTGTATGATGGATGGAGAAGAAATGAAATGCAAGCTCCACATTCACTAAGCAGCTTTGTTTTAGGTAAAGGATTTGGGAAAGAAAAGGGAGATAAAGTCGTTTATGAGGTGAATATCCTTCCGGGAAAAGAAAAAGGAATAATTGGGTTTAGGCATAATACGCCTAAAGACAAGATTGCTACTTTTCAACTGAAAGGGCTGGTTGAAAGTACTCTGAAGCTAAAAGGTACCGGAGAATATATCATAGCCTCAGTACCTTATTCATGTAAAAAACCAGGAAAATACATATTAGAGTTACACTCCGAAGGTACACATAGCACTACCTTAGACGGCTTCTTTATAGGTAGTGAAGAGGAGATAAAAAAGTTCAAAATAATTCCAAGGCCCTTATCTTTTAATCCTAAAATAAAAACAGGAAAGGCAGAACAGGATTTTATTTTAAAATATGAAGGTTGTAATAATTATTATGGGATAGCATGGAATTACAAAGAATCTAATATCCGGACAATTCTGGATGATAATCTGGAATCCTTCTTCCGCAAAAAGGTACATGACCATATAGCGACAAGATTGGTAGGCAATATGAAATGGAATTATTCTAATGCCTTTTTACGGCCTATTGTATTGGCAGCTCATTCTGAGCGAACTTTATATGCATTGGTTTGTACAGCAGGAACCTCTGAACAAGTAGACGAACAAATACAGAAGTTTCATGATTCACCGACAATCTTTACTTCGCGGGTTCAAATGAATTCTGCAGATTCGGGGAACATTATATTGGCAGATGGAAAGAAGTATGAATTCGGAAATCGCCTATTACAATCAGCATTATTATCTAATATCGTTTATCCTGTTTATACACAAGGACAGTACATCCGACATTTCACACCTGGTAAAAACTGGAATAGCCTTTATACATGGGATTCCGGATTCATAGCCCTAGGATTGATAGATATAGATATTACAAAAGCTTTTGAGTGTATAAAAGCTTATACCACTCCTGTGGGAAGTGAATCAGCATTTATCCATCATGGAACTCCTTTGCCAATCCAGCTATATGCATATTACGATTTATGGAATAATTGCCAATCACAAAAAGCATTACAATTTCTGTATCCACGGCTCAAACAATTTTTTGACTTTATGGTAGGTAATAACCCCTATTCCACCACCCGCATGAAAGTCTCAGGGTTATTACGAACATGGGACTATTTTTATAATTCGGGTGGTTGGGATGATTATCCGCCTCAACAGGCCCTACGTGATAAATCGTCTGTTACCCCCGTAGTTACTTCGGCTTATTATATCCGAGCTGCTAAAATATTGCGTTTAGCCGCCAAGAAGCTAGGATTAAAGCAAGATGTAAAAAATTATAACATAATAATCAAACACTTATCATATGCCTTGCAAACCTATGCATGGGATGAAGAAAGCGGTTATTTTGGATATGTATTGCATGATGCTGACGGAAAAGCTATAGGGATTTACCGTTACAAAGATGGTTCCAACTTCAATAAAGGTTTAGACGGAATAACTCCACTTATTGCGAATATATCGTCCAAAGAACAAACGAAGAGAATGATAAACCATCTTTTTTCCCCCAGTGAAATGTGGACAAAAGTTGGCATATCGACAGTAGATCAGTCTGCTCCTTATTATCGTGCAGATGGATATTGGAACGGAGCTGTTTGGTTTCCACATCAATGGATGGTATGGAAAGCTTTATTGGATCTTGGAGAAGGAGAAAAAGCTTACCTAGTAGCACACACGGCTTTAAATACCTGGGAAAAGGAGTGTGAAGAGAGTTATTATACCTTCGAACATTTCATTATTTCCTCACAGCGTGGAGCCGGATGGCATCAATTCTCCGGTTTATCATCCCCTATACTTAACTGGTTTGCTGCTTATTATCGAGTAGGAAAAGTTTCCACCGGTTTTGAAGTTTGGATTTCCGACAATTATTTTAATGACGATTACTCACAGTATAGGGCCAAAATCTCTTTTGATGATTCAGTAACACCTCATCAGCGTTCTTTTATAGTATGTATGAATCCGGCAAAAAAATACCAAATCAGATTCAATGGTAGAACAGTTAAAAGCAAGTCGTATCACCCGGGATTATTAGATATTACATTGCCAAGTACTAATAAGCCGGGAATACTTACTATAGATATACAAAATCAATGATTTTAGTGCGCATATAATGAATTCAATATTCAGGGCCTCTTTGCCTATACTCTATATTCATAGTTATAGTTATTAGTGTCCGGTAAATGTTCTTTCAACAGTAAAAATCAGAGTAAAAGTACATATTTTACCGGACAGACTATTTTTTCTCTGCTATTAAAATTCATAAATAAAAGCAGAGAAAGGAATCCTATACAACCATTGCTTTTTGAATAAAGTGGCTTGGAATAAGAAAATATAAAAACGCATTGCTTAATATCAATCGACTAGCAATGTGTTTTTAAGAAGTGTCAAGCTTACCGGACAACAATAAATAAAAAGATCAAAACAGAAATAGATTAGTAACAAGCATTTGATAACCTATAAGGAAAAAATCATTTAGTAAGGACTGATACCCTATTATCAAAGCTTCACATTATTCCCGATTAGCGAAAAACAAAACAGTGTGTTTTTCTAGTAGTAGTTATTTGAACTAGTTCCGATTTAATCTGTCACTATCATGTGATAGTTTATACAAATGATGAATTGTAATCTGCATTTATAAAAATAGAAAGGCATGTCTTTTTATCTAACACACCCTTCCTTAAGATATTTCTATTTCAGTTCCTTAATTTTAATATTCTTAAACCATACTTCATTCCCGTGGTCCTGTAATAGAATATTACCTTCTGCAAGATTACCAAAATCAGGCCAATTCTTGTATTTGCTGTACGCGACCAAAGCATTCCACATATCATTGTTACGTGTGTATTCGATAAGTTTTACTCCATTCAGCCAGTGTTCCACATAATTACCTTTTACTATAATGGTGGCCGTATTGAATTCTTTTTTGTTAAAAGGCTTATTTTGGGGAGCAGGAATAAGATCATATAATGAACCCAATTTTCTGTTCCCTTTTACACCGAGTTTTGCGTCAGGATGTTTGTCGTCATCAAGTATCTGAAACTCACAACCGATAGCAGAACCTTCTCCTTTATTCAAATCAGGACTAACGAAGTATTTGACCCCACTATTTGCACCTTCAGTAATCTTAAAATCTACTTTCAGAATAAAGTTCTTGTATTTGCGGGTAGTCACGATGTCACCACCATTAGCCGATTCAGCTCCTCCACTCTTCATAACTTTCAAGATACCGTCTTCCATTATCCAGCCTTTTGCCGGAAAAGTTGAAAGTTTAGCTCCTCTCCAACCTTCACTCGTCTTCCATCCCAAAGTAAGGCCCATCCATCTTTTGCTTCACGTGGAGAAATCGAGTTAGGAATCAAATTAATTTCCGGCGCTTCCTGAGTTTTCTGTGTCTGATAGCGTTCTACATCAGTTGTACAGATTCGGATATTTTTCCAACTAACAGTTTTCCCTTCATCAGCAATATTATCGATGGAATGTACCTGCAAAGCAATAAATCCAGTCGGTGTCACATCATCCCAAATATTAGCGCAGGGAACGCCGTTGATCCATGTACGTATAGAATTACCGAAAGCCTCAATACGGGCTTTATTCCATTCGTTATTCTTAAAAGCTGTCTTCGCAGACGGATTCAGTATCAAAGGATATATCCAGTTGCGGCGCGCTTCATCATAGATACCGCCCGACCAAGCGCGGGATGACGGATCGATTTCAAATTGATAGCCATGTACACGGCCTTTTTGATAATCCTTCTTACTCTCGCTACGAAATTGTACTCCAGAGTTTAATCCATTCTCTATTTTGAAATCAAACTCAAGGATAAAGTCTCCATAGTTTTTGATTGTTGCCAGAAAAGTATTGGGAGTTCCCATTTTAGGTACACCTATAATGGCATCGCCTACGACTTTATACTCAGCCTTTCCATTCAGCTTTTTCCATCCTTTCAGGTTCTTGCCAT
Organism: Bacteroidales bacterium; assembly: GCA_015654535.1. Lineage (GTDB taxonomy): Bacteria > Bacteroidota > Bacteroidia > Bacteroidales > Bacteroidaceae > Bacteroides. The sequence goes on along the minus strand of JAATGU010000090.1, from coordinate 43,004 downwards.
TGAAAAGAGGTTCCCAGTTTTGTGCCGACAAAAAGGCGGCACAAAATAAAAGTAAAATCAATAAAAAATTCTTCTTCATATCTTTTTATTTCTAACAATGCAAAATTGTAGTAGCTTCTTATACTGTCATTTTTCTAATAGAGCGACAGCGCACCAAAGATAGGGAGCCTGCCCGTGATAATCGCCTGCATGGCGTGGACGATCGTAATAGTACTGTTTGTCATTCTTTTTATTCGTCCCTACACAAACCTCCGTTACTTCATCCCGGTCGTTGATATATGAGACTAAAGCCATCCAGGCTTTTCGAACGACAGGAGCATATTCTTTTGCATCCAGCCAGCCATTTTTTACACCTGTAATAAGTGCAAAAGTAAACATGGCCGATCCGGATGTTTCCGCCCAGCAATCCGATTCATCAATCAACTGATTCCACAAACCTTTTGAAGTCTGATAATTCTTCAAACTTTCCATCATTGCTCGATAACCTTTAAGGATACGAGGTCGGTCTTTACTGTTTTTGGGTAAACACTGAAGTAACTCCGCCATACCAGCGGCCATCCATCCATTTCCCCGACCCCAATAGAACGGTACATCCGGCGCATGATAAAAAAGGCCATTCGGACGCTGTAGTTCATCCAAATAGAGCATCATTTCTTTTGCCGCCCGATCAATATACTTCCGGTCTCTGGTCACTTTATAAGCTTGGGTTTGTATAATAGTAATCATATACATATCATCAATCCATAGACGCGTTTGCCAAGAATAGCCTTTTTCAGCCCATGCCTTTTGCTCCGGATTCGCACTTTCAGGAGCTTCCCATTGGGTATCAGCATAAGGTATTCCCAAATCCAAATACCGCTTTTCTTTTGTGATTTGATACAGTCCCAAAGGTAAACTTCCAAACATATTCAAATCGACATGATTCATAATGGGTAACAGTGCCTTTTCTGTTGTGAACAAGGGTTCAAATTTATCTTGTAAAAGTTTAAGGAGCTTTTTGTCTTTTGTCATCGCAGCAAACTTAAGAGCTCCATTCCAATTAAACGTTTCCGGATAACTAATCCATTTTCCGGCATGAAGCATATGCTTTCCATCTACAAAATGATACGCCAAGCGTTTACCTATTTCTTGGGGAGTGTACCCTTTCGGCAAATCAGTTAGCATATTAATTTGAGCAAATAATAAATGAAAAGGGAAAATAAATAATAATAAAAATACTTTTTTACGCATGACGATATTTTTTATTAAACAGAACTAAAAATAATTATTATAACTTATAAAATTCTTCCCAACCCTTACGCGGAGGGATTCCTGCCAGCATTGAATTAGCAAATTCATTGTTTGTAATTTGTTTCGTACGGCTGTCAAAGAACAACTGAGTATTGAGGCGTTGAGCCATTACACCGAGTGAGAATACCTGACTCAACACACCATTAATTTCGAACGATGAACGTGTTTTTTCGATGCCGTTACATGCCAACAAGAAATTTTCAAAATGATTGGAAGGACTTTTGGGTACTTCCGGTAATTTATCCGCCATCTCTCTTGCCTTTTCTTCAGGAATGATAGACAGCGTGCTTCCATGGCTTCCTCCTTTAAATATCAAATCTTTCGTGTAGATAATTTTTCCTGGATTCAATTGCGAAGCAGAGGTGTCCCCTTGATTTGTTTTGGGAATATTGGGATCCAAACCAGATACACCATATCCAGGAGGAATAGGCGGCAGATTATCCAGCCCGTCATACCATGTGATATCCACGGGTGGCATTCCCTTGCGTTGCGGAAAGCGGAATAGGATAGTGGAAGAGTAAGGATAGAAATAATCATTATGTCCCTTCTCGTATAACATTGACACTTCGTACGGCAAGCCAAGTTCGAGAAACTCGTGTACGGTATCGAGGATATGTGCACCCCAATCGCCTAAAGTTCCCATACCGAAATCATACCAACAGCGCCATTCGCCCTGATGGTATTTTTCGTTGTATTCATGATATGGAACAACTCCAAGCCATGTATTCCAATCCATATCTTTTGGGATAGATTGCGCTTCGGGCAGTTTGTAGATATTGGAGTCCCATTTATGCCAGCGGCGGACGTTATTCATGTGGGCTGTAACAGCTGTAACATCCTTGATGATACCCGCATCCAACCATGCTTTAAACTGAAAGTAATTAGCCTCGGAATGTCCCTGATTTCCCACTTGCGTTGCCAGCTCCGGATGTCGGCGCGCAGCTTGCATCAATAACTCTGCCTCATAGAAAGTACGCGCCAAAGGTTTTTCTACATATACATGCTTACCTGATGCCAGAGCCAGCATACTGATGGGAAAATGTGAATGATCGGGCGTAGCTATGGCTACTGCGTCGAATTCAGTCCCCGCCTTATCAAACATCTGCCGGAAATCTCGAAATTGTCTCGCTTTGGGATACATGCCGATAACCTTCTGTGTATGTTTGGCTCCCATGTCCACATCGCAGAGTGCAACCACTTCAACCATCCCTGTTCGAGCAAATTCTTCTATGATTTGCTCGCCTCTGTTGCCAATACCTATATAAGCTATCTTTACTTTGGCTTTCCCCTTTAGCTTTTGTCCAACATTCAACGGAATAGCGTTCAGCAAATCGTTTGAGCCTATTGCCAGTCCAGCAGACGCCATTGTCATAGTCTTAAGAAAATTTCTTCTGGATACCATAGTTTTTCATTGATTAGTTAATATTATGTTTTTTCGAAGTCAACTTTATCGATTTCATACATAAGTATCTTTCCTCCCTAGAGGATATAATTTATCCGCAGAAAGATACTGAATCCAGCGAGGTGAGAAACGCTTCAGTAACTCTTCTCTCTCATTAATCATAACGACAAACAAAGCAGTAGACAGAATTTCACCTTCCATCCCGCTATCTGTCACGACGGCTACTTGCCAATGCCCTTCAACTGGTTTACCGTTGCGCGGGTCAATAATATGTCTCCGCTCTTCCGAATCATTGCCTGAGGTGGTTAAACACTCATTAAAAAGCCATACTTCGTCTTCGCCGCAATCACTACTCATTCCACCTCCGAAACCAACTTTCCAGCCTTCACCGTATGGGTGATTGCCCAAAGCAAGAACAGAGCTATTGCCCAAGTTAATCAAAGCATTTCCCTGTCCGCAATCATTCAGGATACTTCGTATCCGTTCTATAGCATATCCTTTTAGATAGCCGGAGAGGTCTATTTGTACACCCGGTAGATTAAAGGAAACTGTTCGATCTACAGCCGACAAACTTATAGCGTAGATAGTTTCCTTATCATAATTATCGGAGTGGATTGCAATATCGAAACAACCAAGTGTACGTTTATGCGCAGATAGACAGAAAGAAAGGATTTCGAAAAGTTCGGAACTAACTGTTAACGGATGTCGAGCTGCTTCCTTATTAATTCGCGAGAGCTCGCTGTTATCATAGCAGTTAGCAAGTTGTTCCAGCCGCTGCAATTCGTCATGTATCAAGTTAACAATAGCGAGTTGCATATTTTTTTCATCTCGTCCGTGAAACAGGATGTCTACACGCGTGTGCATCGAAGTAAACCATGCATATAGTAACTGACTTCCGTTGCTCATTGGCTTTGTCAAGTGTCGTATAGTAATGTTTTTCATTCAGTCAACATTTTGTTCTTTTTTTGAGAACAATATTCTCAATCCATATCCAAGCAATCGTACTAAGCACCAGAATATATAGAGTGCAATAGCAAAAATGATTACGTAGAAAATGGACGTAATCAGTTCGGAAACAGGAGTGTGGTAAGCAATAATCGCATAAAGATTGGCAATATTAGCCAAAAAAAAGCAGACCAGCAATGTGATTAACTCCTTTTTCTTTCTTCGAGCAGTAATGAGGACATCTTTCATACTCCAATCTGTGTTTGAGGTTGGTGATTCAAATAATTAATCTTATATTCATCAGGGAAAGGAAGGATACATCCTTCTTCAATCGCTTGATGTCCTAGCAGGCAAAGTACACTTGCGTAGTAGCCTTCTTCAGCAACCCGAATAGGCTGCCGTCGTGTGATGACAGCCTCTACAAAAGCATCCAACAGTAGCGATGTTCCATCTGTATTTAGCCGTTCTCCAAGTATGTACTCACCCTTGTTCTCGTTTGCTGTTTCCGGGGCCCAGCTCGTTCCGGCAAAAGGAAGTGAGCCAAAAAGTTTGTTCTCGAAGTCATTCACCATCTGCAAAAATCCAGGTGCAGGAGGCGTATCTTCAAAGAAATATTTGCCAAGTTCTGGCTCCACTGTTCCCAAATGGCCCATTATTTGTTCTTCTAGCCCATAAAATTTGTTAGAAATAACGGAATCAAATGTCATTTTCACCCCATTATCAAATACGTAGATACAACTAATGTTGTCATATACCTCTCTACCGTCTTTCCAAAAAGTTATAGCACCGTGTCCCATAACTTTCTCAGGAAGTTTGCACAAAGCCCAGCTACCGATTTGCAATTGATGACAAGCAAGTTCGGTCATCAGTCCTTTGGAAGATTCCCGATACAGTCGCCAATTAATGAGATGTTCCAGTTCAGGCGAAGGAATGGGCTTTCTCCAATCTCCATTCCTATTCCAAAAGGTACGAATGGCATTGATTTCTCAAAATACGCCGGAATGAATCATCTCCATGGCTTTGATGTAACGTGGATCGAAAAGACGTTGTTGTCCGGTGAAAAAAATTAGACCGGTTTCCTGATGACGTTTATACATCTTGTGGCATTCTTCCATACTGTAGCCGATGCACTTCTCACAAAGCACATGCTTGCCTGCATCGAATGCATCCATCACAATCCCGTAATGAGTATTCAGGGGAGTTGCCACGAGGACGGCATCAATAGTTTTATCTTCCAATAACTTCCGGTAGTCACTATACACTTTCGCCGAAGGAACAAGTTTATGGGCTTCTTCTATTGACGGACGATAGATATCGCACAGTGCAACAATTTCCACCTTTGGGTTCTTCAATAGAAACCCAGTATGAAACTGTCCGCGTGATCCAGTACCGATAATGCCCAAACGACATTTTTCTTTACCTGTTAATACCACTTCAGAAAAAGCAGATAACCACGGACTTGCAGCTAATACGGCACCTGTACCTGCAATTCCGAGGTTTCTTAAAAATTCCCGCCTGCTAATAAATTCTTGTTTCATTCTTCGATAGATAAACTATCACTATTAATCGGCAAAATTCAAATTCTTCCAATTAATAGTGATTAGAAATGTTCAAAAGAACAAAGAATCGTACTATTTCAATACTTTATCTCCAATTCTTTTACATTTAACTTGATTTGGTTTTTAATTCGTTATCTTGTCTTCATCAGCTACGGCATCTTCCCATTTATCCCATTTAGGCACAGCAGGATCATAACCGTCATAATCATAATTTTGGCTCAGTTCTCCTTTGTTGTTAGCGGTAATCGCTGAATAAGGGATTGACCAATAAATATTCTTCTATATCGGCTTCTAAAACTAACCTTTTCTCACAAAATAGGAATGCGTTTCGCCAATAAAAGCTGTTCCTACAAACTTTCAATTTACCAGATCTTTTTGAGTAATGAATAGGCAAATTTCGGAAATCCTCTGTAGCATATAAATAAGAATAGTCGTCCCCCCTTAATAACCGAAGGATCAGGAAGGCTATAATTTACTACAAGATTCTTATAAGCTCAGACTCCCTGTCATAAACAAGAAGTTCATGGCAGGGAAGTCCTCTGTTGACAATAATTCTATTTACAAACTGGAGCTTCTGCCTCACTCGAAGGGCTATCATTAGCTATCTTGGGCCATCCATCTTCCCAGACAATCTTATCAATCATCAAATAACGCCCTTTACTAGGGGTATGTCTATCATAACTATGATATAACATCCAATCAGTACCTTTACTATCTTGAATAATTTCAGAATTATGCCCAGGACCGACAAAACGATCATTAGCCTTAATTAGTACTTCATAATTATTATCGAGCATACTTTCTCCTTTCTTATTTACATACGGACCTAACAAAAAAGTAGAGCGTCCAACAACTGTAGTATAAGTACTCAACATTGCGCTACAGCACGCACCAGCAGACGCAAACAAATAGTAATAATCACCTCGTTTATAAATATATGTTGCCTCAAAAGCATCACCTGCAATTTGTACTTTTTCGGCTTTAGCCGTTGCAAGGTCAGGAGCTACCCTCATGCCATCATCTGATAGTTTTACAGCATAAAGGCCATTGAAGCTTCCACAGAACAACCATTTTTGACCATTTTCTTCAAAGAAACAAGGATCAATAGAGTTTCTTACATCAATTTCAGCAGAAGTGAACAACTTCCCTTTACCATCAACAGATTTGTCTAATTTGAAAGGCCCTTCAGGGGTATCAGCATAAGCAGTTCCAATACCAGCTGTTTCTGGTTTCCCCATAGCAGACATCGCATAATACAATACATATTTATCACCTACCTTTTCAATATCCGGTGCCCATACAGCTGCTCCAGTGTCTGTAACAAACGAAGGTTTCGTCGAGAACATAGGTCCTACATCAGCCCAGTGAATCAGATCTTCTGACTTACGGATGATTGTATTTGTACAATATACATAAAATAATTGATCATTTACTTTTAATGCAGAAGGATCTGCTGAACTAAAATCGGTTAATGGATTCGAATAAGGATGGACAAATGTCTCCTTTCCTGTTTTATCACCATCAGAACAAGATATCAAGCTCCCCATGAGAGCAAAAGCTAGTAATATATATTTATTTTTCATATACAGGTTTTAAATTAATCATTCTACTGATATATTATTTTCAGCGCCATCATATCCAACATTTTGATTAATATGACCCTGGGTATTTGATTTAATCGCATTTTGTGGGATTGGCCAAAGTACATGATAAGGTTTCATAATAAAGGCATTTGTCGAATAATAATATTGCTGTGAGAAAAAGTTATTTTTTTGCATGATACGATCATAGTACCAGTTCTTCTTTGAGAAGTTCTCAAGAGTGTAACCGTCCATACCTTTCTCCGCTTTTAAGAAAGCAATACGTGTCAATTCAGACTTACGATGTTCTTCCAAATATAACTCTCTGCCTCTCTCATCTAAAATATCATCTAATGTAACAGACTTCAATTCGGGTGCTTTAGCCCGACGACGAATTGTATTCACGTCCTCCTTAGCCAAATCCAATTGACCTAACCACCAATATGCCTCAGCTCTCATTAAATAAGTTTCAGCAAGACGGAATATATACTGATCAGTAAATCCTCCCACAGGAACATTCCCTCCGGCTTTTATATCATCTTTATCAATCAACACCTTTACTATAGGGAATGAAAAATAGCAACGCATTGTATCAGTTACATAAGTGGGATTTACAGGTTGACCAAAATATTTACTGCTACCACCACTCGAAGCCGGACGGTTATAATAAATTCGAGATTTGTCAAACCAATTGTTAGAATTATGTCTCAAGTCACTGTCACAATTATCCCACAATGTATATTGGGCATAATTTGTCGGACGTACTTTGGCAAGACCTCTGCCCAAATTTTCTAACTCCTCATAACCACTGTAAATACCTGATGCATCTGTTGTCCCCTGCTTTCCATCCGGTGTTTTCACTTTACTTCCTGCATGCCACTGAGGACAGAAATTACGCTTACGATTTGAACCGCTCGGCGAAGAACATCCTTCCAATCCAAAACTTTCTTGACGTACAAAAATAGCCTCTTTATTCTCTGCAAGACTAATATTTTCCTCTTGGAACAAATCATTGAACACATCTTTACTCTTATCTGACGCATTAACGCCAAAACGTTCGGTCATTAAGTGTAACCCATAATTGTTGATGCACCTAGTCGTAGCATCTACAGCCTCTTGAAAATCACCGGTACAAAGGCATATTTTAGCTAGCAAATGCTCACCTGCTGCCCTGTTAACGCACCCGCGTAGTGCATCAATAGGTAGCCATTGCACAGCAAATTCCATATCAGTTTTTAACTGAGCCAGAATAGTTTTTCGAGAAACGGTATTGAAATCCAGTTTTGGCTCAGTAATTTCATCCAATATCAAAGGTAAATCTCCAAACTGATTTACCAATAAATAATACCAGTATGAGCGGTGGAAATAACCTTCTGCAAGAAGCGCATTTCTATCTTCCTCCGTACTGATACCCGAAGCCTTAGGCACACGACTAATCACAGTATTGGCATATTTAATGGAATTCCATCCGAAACTCCAATAACGAAGATGCAAAGATGCATTAGTAGTAGGAGTCAATTGAGTTTCCATATTATGGATTTCCTTTGTTTCAGGTGCCCCCATTACAGCCATATCTGACCACGCATATTCGTACACGGCAAATGTTTCACAGTTTCCTGAATTAAAAGCATCTCCAAACCATTCAAAGCTCATCTGTTTACGGCACAGGCTAAGCAAAGTTTCCAAGCCGTCTTTATCTACAAAAGTATTCTCCGGTGTTAAAAAAGACATTGCCTTAGGCTCAAGATCTACACAAGCCGATAAGCTAGCTACCATTAAGCAAGTTGCTAAACCTTTAACTATATATTTTTTTGTTCTCATTTGAAAATCTTTATTTATTATTCATTCTATCAGATTACAAGGTCATATTTACTCCAAACGTCCAGATGCGGGGAGTTACCCCCTTGGTCGTCGGGTCAGAAGTTCTCCATTTTGATAAAACAAACGCATTATCCACATTAAAGCTAAGTTTCAAATTGTTAATCATAAGTTTCCTTACAAGCTTTTGAGGGAAAGTATAAGCCAGTGATATATTCTGCATCTTGACGTAATTTCTTTTTTTATAAATATTCACTGTTGGATTTGAACTGTCAGCACCCAAACGGGCATATTCATTACTAGGATTCCACGGAGTCCAATACTCCGTCCAAACAGAATTTGAAGTCGCAAAGTAACGGTTATCCTCATTTCTCGCTAAATTATCTATACCCAAATAATCAAATTCTCCACGAAGGACAAAAGAGAAATCAACACAATTGAATAACCTCAAATCACTCCGAAGCGACATACGATAAAGAGGAGTACTTGAACCCAACCAAACCTTGTCATCCGTATTGATTACCCCATCCCCATTGACATCTAGAAGTTTAGGATCACCGGGTTGCTTACCGTATTTATCAGCCTCTTGTTCTTCGCCCAATTGCCAAATTCCAATCCATTTGTAATCAAGTATATCGTAAATTCCATGCCCGATATACCAACCGTTCTGCACGTCGTCATCTTCACGCTGCCCAATAACATTGCCGTTTTCATCTAAAGCCTCCACCATATTTCCATACAAATGTTTGATTGTATTTCTATTAGCTGAGTAAATCAATGAAGTGCTCCAAGATACTTTCTTAGGAATGTTAATATTCACACTTGTCAAAGTCAATTCTATCCCTTTATTATTTATTTGTCCTAGATTTGCAGCTACACTGCCATATCCGGTAATTGCCGGCATGGAACGGTCCATCAATAAGTTCGTCGTTTTGTTATGATACACATCCACTACACCACTCAGTCTGTTATTCAGCAATCCAAAGTCCAATCCAACATTGAAAGCACTTGTCGTTTCCCATTTTAAATCATTATTAGCCAAGCTTGAAGGATATACAGCTTTTATATTTACGCCATCCTCGATTGCATTTGTTATCGTCAAACGAGAAAAAGCAGCATAACGGCCGATGTCTCTATTTCCATTTTGTCCCCAAGACAAACGTAACTTCAAATTATCAACAAAATTCAACTTCTTCATGAATTTCTCTTCCGAAATACGCCACCCAGCAGCAAAAGCAGAAAAAACGCCATAAGGATTATTCTGACCAAATGCTGAAAATCCATCACGACGTACAGAAGCGGTAAGCAAATAACGGTCCATTAAGGAATAGTTCAAACGTGCCAACAAACCATTACCGGTTTGCACCTCATCATTGGAATTAACTACCGGGTTAATGCCTGCCTGAATACCATGGTAACTCAATGCACCATTGGGTTGAAAACCTTCATTATTTCCGGTGCTCTCCCAAGATTGATATTTTTCAGCAGTATATACAAATGTTGCATCTAAATTGTGAATGTCACCAAACGTATGATTCCATTTCAACATGTTATCAACACTCCACTCGTAATCGGAATAATCACGACGAGTTGACTCGCCCCCAGCTACTACACCAGGGTTCTCGTCGGAAGTGAAATAATAATCCTTTATCCAGCCATAACGGACATTAAAATTAGTTTGAAAGCTAATTCCATAAGGAAGAGTCAATTTGCCAAATACTGTAGATGTCAGGTTCTGTGTCCTATAATATTTATCATCAACAGATCTTGCCAACAGAGGATTTGTAACGCGATTATCATTCCAAGGTCTCACTTTAATGCTTCCGTCCTCTTCATATACACTACCAAAAGGACTCATTACATTTGCAGCACTAGCATCCACACTAATCTCATCTGTTCCTTTGTTTGCAAATTGTGCATTCAAACCAACCTTCAACCATTTTGTAATATCCGTATCCAAATTAACACGAGCTCTGACTGCACGGAATTGGTCTCCTACCTGAAAGCCTTCATTATTTGTATAGCCTAAGGACATATAATAATTCGTATTTGATGACTTGCCCGAAACAGATGCATTATAATCCTGTCTCAAACCAGTTTGATAAACAAGATCTTGCCAATTCACAATTCTTCCCGCTTTATAATTTTCTATTTCCAATGGGTCAAATCCCAAGCGGGTCATCCATGTCTCCACATAATCTCCGGAGAAAGAAGCATCGTAATTAGCCCACTGCTCTTGAGTCACACCTTCCGATAAATTGTTGGGATTATCATAATATCCTGTTCCATGCATTTGGCTGCTAGGCAAAAAGTAATCAATAGTCTTCCAATAATCAGAACGTCTTTGAATATACTGCTCCGGTGTAGCCAACTTTGGAACAAACTGTGCTTGCACTGTACCTATGTTGGCACTAATGTTAATTATAGGTTTATTTGTGTTACCTCTTTTCGTAGTAATCATAATAACTCCTGCCGAACCTTTAGCACCATATATAGCTGTGGAACTTGCATCTTTCAGCACATCCATGCTTTCAATATCATTAGGATTAATATCGGCAAGATTACCATAGAAAACAACGCCATCCAAAACGATCAAAGGAGCTGTAGAAGCTTTTAAAGAAGCGGGACCACGAACTTCAATGGAGCCACCACCAGCTGCACCGCTTGAAGGGCTAATATTAACGCCTGCGATACTTCCTGTCAAGAAATCAACAATATTTGTTGCTACTTTTGTCTCCATAACTTCTTTTCCAATATGTGCAACAGAACCTGTAACATCCTTTCTCTTCATCGTACCGTAACCTACCACCACAATTTCTCCCAACGATTTAGTATCATCTTGCATCACTATATGCAATGGATTACCTTTAAATATAACTTCTTGGGAAACCATACCAATATAAGAAAAGACAAGCGTATATCCTTTCTTTCCGCTCAATGAAAAATTACCGTCGAGATCGGTAATAACACCCGTTGTAGTTCCTTTCACTACTACATTCACGCCAATCAACGGAATGTTTTCGGGATCCACTACTTGCCCTTTTATAGTTACGTTCTGCGAATAAGCAGACATCGTAAGGACAGTTAGAAATAAAATTAATAATTTCTTAATCATTTTTATAGGATTAGATTTAAAAAAACTATGCGAACTAAGTATTCGCTTTTAACATAAACACAATAGCTTGACGCATTTAAAAAATAAGTTTTAAGAATTTATATCATAGACATTCATAAACATAAACCAAAATTAAGATAACAGTATTAACTCTTCGTTGACGCAAAAATAGTCTTCTCACATGAAGGAAAGTACAATAATCTCTTCAATCTATGCAATTATATATTCAAAAAACACCTCTGAGGATATTCATGAGATATTTGCTTATTTAATTCTAATTCGTGAATATTTAATTCTATTTCACGAAATCTCTAAGCAGCATACCGAACTACTTTTGAAAATATTTGGTAAAATAGAATAGGGTATTAAACTCTGCCATATAGCAAGATTCATTGATATTGAGTCCCACTCTTTTAATAATTGGGTTGCTCTTTTCAGGCGCCCCATATGAATATAGCATTGGCGTTACCACACACTTCTCTATCTTTCAGCTAAAGCATAATCCAAATACTCCATCAGTATCTACTATAATTGTCACCTTACTTAGAGATAATGACAAGTTAAAAATCATTTTTCTTGGTTGGTTTAGGTCCCATATAAGAGCGTTGCATACCACCAAAATCCAAAACCGCTTTTTGCAAAACAGTACCTGGATCTCCGCATAGAATTTTTAAAGTATGTTTGCCCGGTTCATTAATATGCAATATTGTCTTATTTATCCGGCAATTTTTCAGCACACTTTCATACCATATTTGGGCATACTCAAAAGAAGAAGTTGAAGGGTTCATCACCGGACCGTCATCAATACATACTCCATATTTTGTCTCGATGTTTGTGGCTTCATGCCCTGCAAAGCCTCTATCTGCACTCAGAGTGAATGTGGGCAATACATAGGTATATACATCTACGGAACCTTGCTCGAAAGTATAGAAGTCATATTCAACACGGGGGACAGTACTGCTGGCTGTTCTTTGAACGGGTGCTATAGGATTGCCAAGCTGTATTGAAGCATTTTCAAAGCCTAAATTAGGAATGAGTTTAATTTCTATATCTTTGTTTTCAACTTTTCTATGGAAATCAGCAGCATTAATGGATATATATCCATTATGCTCAACAAATAATGGGTTCATTTCTTTTAATGTAGGTGAAGAAGGATTAAAAACAGAAACATAAATATTTTCTTTTCCTGCGTTTCTTCCTGTAATCTCAATTACTCCTGAAACTCGCTCTTCGATTGGTACTTTATTCCAGTCAATAGACACCCAGATACGATCTTCCAGTTTTGCTGTTCCTTTTTTCTTATTAACTAGGATCCAATCTGCAGAAGTAGTAATATCCCAATTTAACGCAGAAGCTCCCTTATTGAATACATCAAAATAATAAGACTGACGGAGATATGTATTGAATGCGGGTAAAGAATGAAAACTACTTTTTCCTTTGATAATGTCTTCTCCTTCTGTCTGTATTCCTAAGGAAGGTGCCTCCGGTAAAGCAATAGAGTTTAATTTTGGTAATTCAAAATAAGAAGCTGCAAAACCTTGTTTTGTTGTCATTACCGGACTCCATTTGCTATTCAGTAAAGAGTTATACCCTCGGGTTATCATTTGTAAACTATCATAGTAGATTCTTACTTCTTTATTTAAATAGTTTGTTGCTGCTCTTCCCTGCAATGCATACCAACGATTTTTCTGCCCATAGAGAACCATTTTATTCATGAGCTCACATCCTTTTACCGGATAATAAAGCAATTGATAAAATCCAGCCTTTTTCTCTTCTGGAAGTTTCTTCAAAATAGAATCAGCCATCGATCCAATGCGATTATATTCTGACAAACGGGTCTCTGCCTCACGATAGTTGGTAAAAGAAAAATCGGTATCCGTGTTGCGTTCTTTACCATTTTTGTCCGTTGACCACTGGTATCCCCATCCCATCAGTTCCGGTTTGCGGGAAAAGGCTTGGTGATAGAATGTTGTGGTAATGTCCAGAAAGTCTTTATAGTATTCTTTCCCAAACATTCCTGCCAACCAATGTGCCTGATAAGTAGAGATATTATCATAATTGAAAGAATTGATGTCATAAGCCATAGACAAAAATAAATTCATTGAGGATTCACAAGATTTTATGTCACCCACATTTAATAGCCAAACACGATCTGCTGTTGTATCATACGCTCTACGGAGTTCTTCATACATCACTGCCGGAGATATAGTGCTCATCCATAAATAATCATGCGGTTTACCTAAATAGGAAACGTGATAATAAATTCCTGAACGACCTGAACGCTTCTGCTCACGTGAATTACTCAAACGTTTCAAATATCCGTAATTATCATCTGCCCAAATGATTGTAACATCATCCGGCAGTTTAAGACCGGCATTGTAGACATCCAAAACCTCTTTGTAAGCAAAAAAAACCTGTGGAATCTCATTTGCCGGTTTTTTTATTATATCAGTCAATAATTGTCTTTGAGTATTTATAGCATTACTAACAGTCTTTACACGTTCATTCATATCATTACCTCCACTCATAGCCTGATCGTGAAGCCCTCTTAAAGCTACTGTATAAACATTTTCGTATGGAGAATTTTCAATAACTCTTTGTTTCAATACACTGTCAATCATTTTTTTATTATTTACATAATCCCATTCTCCCATTGTTTTTTTATTCCACTCGCTTGCATTGTTAAATAATAATGGTTCACAGTGGGAGGAACCCATTACGATAGCAAAACTATCTGCAACTAGTTTATTTTCAGGGATCTTGTTAAAAGCTGTGGAAGCTTCATGCATCGCAGGACAAAGATAGTTTGCTTTTAAACGTAAAAGGAGCTCACAAACTTTAGCATATGTTTTGGGACCGATATTGCCACGTTCTTTCTCAAAATTCGTTTTTGCCCATTGAAGTAATCCCCAGTCTTCATCATTGATAAATACACCACGATACTTGACTGTAGGTTCATTAGATGTTATTTTTTGAACTTTAACACATAATTTTTTTTGTTTGGTTACAGGAGCATCTGCCCACCAATACCATGGAGAAATTCCAATTGCTTCTGAAATGGAAAATAAACCATAAGCTGTTCCCCTACGATCACTCCCAACGACCACTAATGCTTTTTTTACTCCCGGGAACGGATTGAGTATTACTTCTACATGAAAACTTTCCCATTTGCCCTTCAAAGAATTTACGTCCAATTTCTTTTTAGCAATAAGTTTATCTATAAGCCTATTGTAGCCTAATGTTCCGACAATAATACTATTTGAAGCTATTTGCTCTTTTGCTTCACCGATTGCTATAGGTTGATTGGTTATTAATCGTACATCATTGCTAAATAGTCGAGCTACTTTTTTTACAACTTCAAAATCCTGTCTATCATAATACAGACACGCCTTCTTACTCATTCCAATAAGAGTAAACTCATCTGCTTTATCTCCGCTTTCAGCTAATAATACTTGACCATACACAGTAGGTCCCCATAATAACATTATACCCCCAAGTAAAATAGATTTAAAGATCTTCATATTTTTATTTTATATATTAAGAATTATATAGACTCATTTTTTGTGACATTCTAATGTCTTTCAATTTATAAATAGAATAACCACCTCTGCAAACATTATTGCAAAAGAAGGACATTTGCACACCAAAGGAACTTGTCCATGCAAATCACCGACAATGCACTACCGATTCATATAATATTGATAGCTATTCTTAATACCGGTTCCAGAAGTTCATTTCCAAGATCTTGGATCGTTTATAATCTGTCTCCACATTCCATCCTGCTTGATATTTCAGTAAAGGGTCCATTATCAGTAAACATGCATTCATAATTTTGGTATTTTAAGGGGGTTACTTATAAATAAAAATATATTTATATTAAACGCATGAATACAAAAATAGCCTTATTCCGCAAGAACAAATGCAACAATATATCCAATCTATACAATTATATGTTCAAAAGAAACGCCATTGAATATACTTTTGGTTATTTTAATTTACCTATGATTGAAGTACTTATGTCAATGAAACACTGGTTTTTCAGTCTCAAGCGAAGGCGAACTCGTTTTCACAAAAGGCCAACCGTTTTTCCACTCCACCCTATCAAGTATCAGCACACGTCCTTCAGGATTTACTGTACTAACTGCATGATAGAATATCCAATCATTTCCGGCATCATCCGTTATTATCTCTGAATTATGTCCGGTACCCACAAAAGCACTATTCTTATGGATCAGAATTTCGTAATGATTATCCAGCATACGGTTACCACTCTTATCCAGATAGGGACCAAATAAATTTTCAGAGCGACCTATAACCGTCGTATAAGTACTCTTCAATCCTTCACAACAAGTCCCTATTGAAGCAAAAAGATAATAATAGCCTCCCTTTTTATAAATATACGTCCCTTCGTAAGCAGTTCCCGCTATTTGTTTCGGCCTCTCATCTCTTTTAATCGAAAGACCATCATCCGACAACTCTACTCCGTAAATACCGCGAAAACTGCCCCAAAAAAGATATTTCTTTCCTCCTTCTTCTATGTAAAAAGGATCAATCGAGTTTTGCACATTAATCTCACGGCTAATAAAGAGCTTGCCCTGGTCTTTAAACGGTCCTTCAGGTTTATCCGATATTGCGCAACCTATACCACAAGTCCATTCACCACCCCAAACCGACATTGAATAGTAAAGTATATAACGATCACCAATCTTATTTATATCAGGCGCCCATAGCCCGCCCTTATTCACAAAATTAGGACGTGTTTGGCTCGTAAAAGCAGTCCCTACAAACTCCCAATTTACCAAATCTTTTGAACGATGAATAGGCAAATTTCGGATATCCTCTGTAGCATACAGATAAAAATAGCCGTCATCCCCTTTAATAACTGAAGGATCGGGAAGACTATAATTTACTACCGGATTCCTATATAAGTCATCTTTATATGCAGAAGAATAAGCATAAATACTATTTAAAAAAATTACCAAAAAAATAAAAAATAAGATTACATTTTTCATACATAAATTATAATAAAATTCAATTTTTGTTCCCTACATAACGATACTAAACATTCACTAACAGGCGAAACGATGTAATAATGATTGAATTTAGGTCCATTTGCAGTCAAACGGTCTATAATATTGGAAGTTGTCACCACGATAAGTCTCCCATTCCCATATTATCTGTATAAATTATCACAATATTCGGCTTTCCATTGCCCTAACAGAAGATGCCGATGCAAATCCAGCAAAGCTTAACAACAATCCTTGAAAACTCTTCCACTAATCCGCTGAAACACGAAAGAAATAAATCCATACCAATTATTTAGAAAAATGATAATTATAGGCATTTTGCTTAAAATGATAACGATTCCTTGGTAATGGTAATGGGTCCTGTAATCGCAATTCCCAAGATACTAATTTCACCAATAAATTGCTTTGTTCATTTGCATATTTCTTATCTCCAAATAAATTATTCAACTCAAACGGATCTTCTTTCAAATTATATAGTTCTCCCTTACCATTAATATCCATTATAAGCTTCCAATTCTCCATACGTACCATACGGGATACACCACTTTGAGTCCAAGTATTCAATTCGTCAAAACCGGCGATCTTATTCCGAGCCAGCGATCCTTCCTGCTCAAAAGTCAAACTATCATCTTTATGAAAATCTTCGCCACCAAATCCCTCCTGTACAACGATACTTGAAAATTCATCCTTCGGATATTTATCTCCTGTTAACATAGGCCATAGACTTCTTCCCTGAACACCCAAAGGAATTGAATCAGCTATAGCCGAGCACAAGGTAGGAAAAACATCAGCTATTGAAATAAATGCATCCATAGCTTTAGGCTGCTTTTTAATTTTATAGCCTGCCCACACCATTGGTATTCTAATCAAGCTTTCTGATAACCCCGCACCTTTACGTATTAAACCATATTCACCACAATAATCTCCATGATCTGATAAAATAATGAAAATTGTCTTATCAAACATACCCTGTTTTTTTAAGTTCTCTACTAAACGTTTTATTTGATCATCAATGAGACGAATCATACCCATATAATTTCCTCTGATCCGAGGTAAATCTTCCTTAAGATTGGGGCAAGAAGCATCTTCCAAAGATGCCAATATTTGATATTTCTCTCCTTTCAAAGGGAGATCTTTTCGTGATGTCTTAGGTGCAGGAATCTTGTCAGGTGAAAACATCGAATAATAAGGCTCACAAACCTGATATGGATTATGAGGCTCAGGAAATGAAACCCAAACAAAGAAAGGATTGTCCTTCTGAGCGCTAATCCACTTCAACGCTTCGTCGACAATTTTTGTTGGTTGCTGTTCTTCGCAAGGGATAGGAGACGGTTTTATATATTGTCCCAAGGCATCTTTCAAGAAGGTTGATATTGCATTCTCATCATCAGTCACAGGACGATCTTTACCCCAGTGAGAATAATTACCAGCCCAAAAATCGACATCTTTCGAACTTAAGTATGAATGATTCTTACCAATAACAGCCGTTTTATAGTCGTTCTCTTTTAAAACATCAAGCATATCTTTTCCAAAATAGACATCTGGAATATTATGGTTTGTCCGGACATGAGTAGCATTTGGAAAACGTCCAGTGAAGAGTGAACAACGAGCCGGCGAACTGGCAGGCATAACAGTATACGCTTTATTAAACCAAACATTCTCCTGAGCAAGTTCATCAACAAAAGGCGTTATTTCCATTGGGAAACCTTCACGACCACATAAGTCTGCACGTTGCTGATCTGCCATTATCACTACGATGTTAGGTTTATCTACCTGAGCAAATAAAGATATGCCAATTCCCTGAAAAACTACCCCAGACAATAATAATTTATTCATATTCATAAATTCAAAATATTTATAATACAATGGCATATTCCTCTCCACCGTAAATGTTCCTAATACTTCATTTATGGACATCATACATAAATGAGCGGGAGCTTTCCTTATCATTATATTGAAGCCAATACCTTTTGTTACTGAACCAATTCAGGAGTTATATACTCTTTGCTGATTTTCATTTTCTCAATTCCGCCAATATTCTCAAAAGTAACATAACCGATATGCATACCGCGAGGATTGATATTTTTTTTGTCCTTATGAGCATGATACACAATGCGAAGTTTTCCTTCTTTGTCCGTAAACAAAGCATTATGCCCTACTCCGGCCAATTCCCCGGGGCTTTGAAGCAACGGATTATCTTCGTATTTAGTCCACAGTCCCATAATGATATCAGTAGTGGCACAACCAACCCCATAGAATGGACTTTCATAACTGTTTGCAGAATAAGTCATATAATAAAGTCCTTTATGCTTAAGTACATAGGGGCTTTCATTAACCCGCGGCCAAACTTCTTCCCATTTTTGGGATACATGGATGCAAGGATGCATCGTTTCTTTTTTAATCGTTATCAGATCATTCTCCGACTCAGCCACCCAAACATTATTACCATCATTGAAGCGAACAAAAAACAAATAAGGTTTACCGTCATCATCAATAAACAAAGAGTTATCAATGCATTTTTCATCTGCTATCATCGGTTCTTGCTTAGTTTGCTTAAAAGGACCTAAAGGAGAATCGGAGGTCGCAACACAGATATGCTCGTCAGCCGAATAATACATATAAAATTTCCCGTTTACTTTATATATTTCCGGTGCCCAGAACCAGCGGTCGGCCCACACATCATTCTTATTCAACGCCAAACCGCACAATTTCCAAGTTTTTAAATCAGCCGAAGTATAAACTTCGATGCCACTATCCGAATGCGTCCCGTAAGCATAATATGTACCATTGTCCAACAAGATGAACGGATCACCCAAAGGAACCGGAGTTTTAACTTTATCTACTACAATTTCGTCAACGTCCTTATACTCGGACTTACAAGAATAGCAAAAAGCCGGAAACCCCAATAAAAAGGAACAGATACATATCAAAATCTTTTTCATAAGTATAATTAGTTAATATCCAATGAATAAAAATGGCTATTCACCAATGTGATAAATACCCCAGCGAAAACTTTCTGCTAAAAATGTATGCATTATTTTTAGCAGAGCAAAATTTAAGCTTTATGTACTTAATTTTTAAGACTCTCAAAGTAACAGTAATAATATCCAAAAGAATAAAAATATATATTCAATAAATAGCAATAACTATCCTTTTCAACAGGAAAAACAACAGAAAATAGCAAGATAAGGTATATTTAGCTAACCTGATATCATATTAATACCTAAAGCAAAAAAATGTTTTTTCCCAAAAACGCTCCCTAAACCTCATGAGCTTGCAACAACCCTTTACGCATAGCTTCCATAATATTGGCCGGTGCACGTTCTGCCATCAATTCTTTCTTCATGAAATCCATATAAGGAGCCACATGCTTGAAGAAACGATAATATCCTCTACAAAGATAATTTAATCCGGATTCACCAGATGCCGACTGTGTAAATCGGTTTTTGGGGCATTCGCCATTACAAGCAAATAAAAAATCACACTCCTTGCATTGAGTCGGAAGCAGGCTCTGTTTTATTTTTCCAAATCCGGATTGCTCTTCTCCATATAGCATTTCAACTAATGAACTGGTTATTATGTTTCCAAGCTTGTACTCTGGAAAAACAAAATGGTCGCATGAATAGACATCACCGTTGAACTCCATTACAGCGGCATGCCCACATGATTTACCTAAAGTGCAAATTCCAGGCTCTACTCCCATCCAATTTGCTAAAGTGGAATCGAATAACTGAATATAATAGTCTCCTACATCATTCCGTACCCATTCATCAAAAATCGTACAAATAAAATTGCCCCATTGCTCCGGGGTGACAGAAAAATCTGCAAGCGGACAATCTACCCCATCTTTCAGATTTACTAGATGGCGTCCATCAGTATGAGGCATTACACGTTCCACAATAGGAGCAAATTGAATATAATGACAGCCTATTTGCTTGAAAAAATGATAAAAATCGAGTGGATAGTCTGAATTATAATCATTAACCACGGCCATTGCATTCCACTGTACGTCATGCTTATTAAGTAACTCAATACCTCTCATCACTCTGACAAATGAAGGTAATCCTTGCTTATTTTTACGATATTCATCATGGAATTCTTGTGGCCCGTCAATAGAGACTCCGACCAACCAATTATTTTCTTTAAAAAACCTGCACCATTCATCAGTCAATAGAATTCCGTTAGTTTGAATGGCATTGTCTATAGTATGCCCTTTCGCATATTTTTTTTGAAATTCCATTGCTCTCTTATAAAAAGATAAAGGACGCATCAAAGCCTCCCCTCCATGCCACGTAAAAAGTACTTGTGGCATAGTTTGGGATTGGATATATTCACGAGTAAAATGCTCAAGCATTTCCTCACTCATCACATGTTTTGGAATATCATCATATAATTTTGTTTTTTCAAGATAGTAACAGTAGTCACAAGCTAAGTTACAATGGGCACCTATAGGCTTTAGCATAACATATAACGGACGAGCGAAAGGAGCAAATGTATTCATAACAATCTTTTTATTAAATAATCAACCGCGCAAAAAAAAAATCATCATCAATCTCTAAAATCTTTAGGCAAATTTCCAAATTGTTTCAAAAAGCATTTTGTAAAATAAGAAGGGGTATTAAAACCTACCATATAACAAATTTCATTAATCTTGCATTCCCCTTCTTTCAGTAACTGGGCAGCCCTCTTAAGGCGTTCCAGACGGATATAATCATTCGGCGTCATATCCAATACACCTTTTATCTTCCGGTTAAGACTGGAACGACTCATATTCAATAGACTTGCCATATCATCTAAAGAAAAGTCAGGGTTCTGCATGTTATCTATTATTACTTCTTTCAAACTTCTTAAGAAAGTCTCATCCGCCTTCGTCATAGCCATGGTATTGGTTTGTACAAAAGGTGAATGAACGAAAGATACACGCAATTTTTCACGGTTATTCAGCAAATTGGATACACAAACTCTCAGATACTCTACTGAAAAAGGCTTTTCAATATATGCATCAGCTCCTAACTTAAGTCCTTCAATTTTCGACTGTAGGTTAGTCTTTGCTGTCAATAGAATGATAGGTATGTGACTATAATCCAACTCTGATTTTAAATGGTCACAAAGTTCCAATCCATCCATTTCCGGCATGACAATATCTGAAATAACCAAACTGACTGTATGGCCTTTCAAAACATCCAACGCTTCCATCCCATTACCAGCAGTCAGTACCACATAATCTCCAGATAACTGTTTTACTACAAACGAAAGCATTTCAGGGCTATCTTCCACAACTAGAAGGG
Organism: Bacteroidales bacterium; assembly: GCA_015654535.1. Classification (GTDB taxonomy): domain Bacteria; phylum Bacteroidota; class Bacteroidia; order Bacteroidales; family Bacteroidaceae; genus Bacteroides. Next base: position 20,980 of record JAATGU010000090.1, on the reverse strand, counting down.
TATAACGAACTTTCCTTATGCTATTATTGTTGCTTTCTCCACCATGTTTTTCTACTTCAAATTTAAAACCCGGCTCTAAAGGTAACGATTCACTATTACTTTCAATGGCCGCAATTGTATGTTTATGTTTTACCGGAAGTGTCAATATAAAACAGTTGCATTCCGTAGAATGGTCCATACATAATAATCCTTCATGCAGTTCGGCAAGGGAACGGGCCAATGCCAATCCAATACCGGTCCCTGATACGGAGCGCAGGGCTCCTCGTTTGTACTGAACAAAGGGTTTGAATATTTCTTCCCTCATCTCCAGAGGAACAACATCACCATCATTGGAAACGAAAAGCTGTAGCAAACTGTCTTCTTCAGATAAATTGACGCAAATATAAGTATCAGCATATTTAACTGCATTTGTCAACAGATTACTAATAATTTTAGTCAATCCTTCCCTATCCACCGATGCCTGTATATTATCCGGACAGTCCACCGTGAATTCCACTCCATTCTGCCTCGCTAACGGTGTAAATCTCATATATGTTTTCTGCAAGATGTCCGACACATTACATTCTACAAAATTCAGTTGGAATCCTTTAGTCTCCGTTTTTCGGAAATCAAGCAGTTGATTCACCAAATCGAGAAGGCGGTTTGTATTCAAATCCATGATTTTCAAATCATCCCTTATCTCATCGGCTACATGCTTCGAAGCCAATACATTCTCGAGCGGGCTTTTTATCAGAGTAAGAGGAGTACGTATTTCGTGAGCCACATTCGTAAAAAAATCAATTTTTGCGGCATATAACTCCCTCTCTTTCTCCAGCTCAAATGCCTCCATAGCAAGTTGATGCTTAAGCAACGCCTTTCTTCTGAAATAATAAATTATACCAGCAATCGAAAGCAAAACTATTACGGCATAAAGACCGTATGCCAAGGGAGACAAATAGAAGGGTGGACGAATATGAATTTTAAGTATCCGTTCGGTATTATTCCATTTACCATCGCTATTCGAGCCTTTTAAATGGAAAATATATGTTCCGTAAGACAGATTCGAATAATTAATCAAAGCATTCTTGTCTACAGGGTACCATTCCCGATCAAAACCTTCCAACTTATAGACCAGCTTGTTCATTTCGGGCGCCTGATAGCTTAAAGCCGCCACATGGAAAGAGAATGAATTCTGATCGGCATCCAACTCTATTTCATCGGAACAAATGATGCTTTTCTTCAAAGGTGACCCATTAGAACCGATGGGAAGCCTCTTGTTAAACAGAAAGAAATCGGTAATAACCACCGGAGGAATAAAGGTATTCTCCACAAACGTTTCCGGATTGAAAGCAATAAAGCCGTTGATACTGCCGAAATAGATTTGTCCTTTCTTATCGCGATAGCCCGACTGATAGTTAAACTGATTACTAAGCAAGCCATTTGCAGTAGTATAAATATGTTTGGTTCCTGTCTCCGGATTAAAACAAACCAGTCCGTTACCGGTCGTAATCCACAAATGCCCTCGGTTATCTTCCACCATCTTATAAATGATGTTGCTCGGAAAACCTTGCGACATGTCATACCGTATAAATTTTTCCGTTTTAGGATCGAACCTGCAAAAGCCGGCACCTTGTGTCATGAACCACAAACGCTTCCTACTGTCCTCGTAGATACTGATGACTTTATTATAAGGCAACGAAGCTGAATTATTCTTTTGTGAAACAAAATTCGTCCAACGTCGTTTAGTGACATCATAACGAAAAACACCATTCGAGTAAGTGGCCAACCACATATTGCCGTTGAAATCTTCCAATATTTTATATACAAATACATTGTTCAATTGCGGTATGCGTGTAAAGTCATCTGTCGAACGGTTATAAAGCAAAAGACCGGAAGTGGTGCCTATCCACAATTCACCGGTAGTAGTCTTGCAAATAGAGAAAACATCGTTCGCATTCATCATGTTGGGGGCTTCGCCTTTACTATAATGCTTCACTTGCTTTGTACGAAGGTCAATACGATTCAGTCCCCCGGAAAATGTTCCGACCCATAGTTCATTACCATCCAGACATAAGCCGTGAATATTCTTATAAATGCTCGGATGCTCAAAGGGTTCAATCCGGCCTGATGACGGGTTAAAATGAAACAATCCCCTATCTTCCGTACCAATCCACAACGTACCGTCATTGCTTTCACAAAACTCACGTACACGACGACCAAAGTTCCTGATATCATCCCGTGGATAGAACTTCTCGAAGTAAGTCCACTGCCTCGGATAATAATTCACCCCGCCGAAATAAGAGCCTATCCACATTCCATCTTCCTTATCGTGGCATAAAGCATAGATAGCATTATCTGACATGGCATAAGAATCGTCCTGATAAGGAACGGACAGATGAGTAACCTTGTCCGTAATAAGATTATAAATATATAAGCCGGACTCAGTTCCCGCCCACAATTCTTCATCCGATCTGAATTGCAGAGACCGTACATAAGCATTCAGCAATCGCCGTACTTTACGGGTAGTCAGATTAATCTCCGTCAACCCGCTAAACGACCCGATATAAATGCAATTATGAGGACCAGCCACTTGAGTATTGATGATATCGTTCTTGAAGACCTCTTTCCCTTCCGCATCTCTGAATGGGATCAGAGGTAACTTAATATTCTTGTCTGTACAGTACAGATTATCTGCATATAAACCGATCCAGCATGTATTTTCTTCAAACCAAAAACGAGTAACATTGGCAAGCCCTTTCTTATGTAAATAATTGGACAGACGTCTATTATTCGGATCATACCTGAATAATCCGTCATTGTCTGCCGAAATCCAAATATCACCCTTTTTATCACCGGTTATCAAAGTAACGGCGTGTTTGATATCTTTACCGGTATTGCTTATCTTATTAAAAGCAGAAAATTTCTCTATAACAGGATTGTAAATATAGACTCCGGCATCGGTTCCTACCCAGATGTTGCCTTCTTTATCCTCGTAAAGTGCAGTGATAAAATTGTTTCCCAAACCGCTTTCTTCTCTTTTAAAGACACGGAAAGACAAACCATCGAAACGATTCAATCCGTCTTTCGTTCCAAACCACATAAACCCTTGCCTGTCTTGCAAAATGGCATTCACCGTATTCTGAGCAAGACCGTTCCTGATATCCAATGTTCTAAAAAAGTAATGGACAGCATCCTGGGCACAAAGCGGCAATGTAAGCAGAGCATACAAAGAAAAGAAGAAACTGATAATGAAATGTTTCATAATACTATATTTAAGGTTTATTGCAGGTCTATCAAAGGAAGAGTACCATTTTAAAAACAAAAATAAGCCTTTTCTTAAAAAGAAAATAAAACAATAAAGTCAAACCTTAGAACTTATCAGTCAAAGAAGTGTTTGATTTCACACCAAAACGTTGTTTTCATGCCTTCGGTAGTATAACCCCACGTTCATAAATATTTTGAAATAACTATGTGCAAAAGCTATTTCTTCTTTCTTTAGGATTGCCGTTCTGGGTTATCAGATATAATCTCCACCTTAATAACCTATATTTTACAAGAATCTACTGCCTATTTGTATTGTTGAATACTTAATTTATCTTTAAACCCACAAAGATAGTGATTATGATTCAATTCCTGTTTCCATCTTTCTGCTTTTTACTTTAATCTTTCTGTTTTATAATAAAAGAAGGCAGGGCCTCCCGCCTTCTCATAACTGAAAATATCAATTAGCGCTGTATTCTTATCTATAAACTATTTGTTAAAAACATTACAAATACGTGTATTTGCCTCATTTACCCTTTTCTCGTCCAGCTTAATCACCTTGCGATCGTAAGTCATCAAGCCGTTTACCTCTACCTCCACATCCGTCGTCTGAGTATAAACCGCGGCGGAGAATCCCTTGTCTATAAGCCTATACAACATATCAGCATATTTCACATACTCGTCCGTAGCTTCTTTGGAAGAATTGAACTGGACATACCCCCAATTACGATTCGGTTCCCAAAGATGGTCTTTCAACACCAACCCGATACCGCCGAATTCGCCCAATACCGTAGCACGTTGTGCGTCATACAGAAACATTTTCGGTTCCGGATAATGGTGCAGATCGAGTATATCACCACAAGCATAATGATTACCTCCACTTGCCGGATTCACTAAACGGGTAGGATCATACTGTTTCGTCCATTCCACGATTTCAGGCGTTTTGAACTGTCCCCAAGCTTCATTAAACGGTACCCATGTCCCTATGCACGGGTAGGAATACAGACAATCCATAATTTCTTTCCACTCCTTGCGATAGCAGGCCTCGGAAGCTTCGGAACGTTTCCTCTCCGTCCCGTTAAAATAGTTACGGGATTGCCATTCCGGATTACGGTCACCACTGGGCATATCCTGCCATACGATGATTCCCAATTTGTCACAATAAGTATACCAGCGGGCAGGCTCCACTTTAATATGTTTTCGGATCATATTGAAACCAAAGTCTTTGGTCTTCTGAATGTCATAACGCAGCGCCTCATCCGTAGGAGCGGTATACAAACCGTCAGGCCACCATCCTTGATCAAGCGGACCGAATTGAAACAATGGCTTATTGTTCAACTCCAAACGAACGATGCCGTTTGCATCACGTCCGGTGGAATATTTCCGCATAGCGGCATAGCTCTCAACCCTATCTATAAGTTTACCTCCATTTTTCAAACTTACCTTCAATGAATACAAGAAAGGAGATTCCGGGCTCCACAATTTGGCGTCTTCCGGCATGGGTATTTCTACAGCTTCGCCGTTAATGCTTCTACCCGTACTAACCAACTTATCGCCATCATAGATCCCGACTTCAACTAAATCGGAGATGGAAGCGATATTTAATTCCGCCTTTACAGTGAGGAAATAATTATCGATATCCGGCGTAATGCGAAGATTCCGGATGTATTTTTCGGCAACGGGTTCCAGCCAAACGGTCTGCCAGATGCCGGTAACCGGAGTATACCAAATGCCTTCAGGGTTACTCACTTGCTTACCATGCGGCTGATATCCTTTGTCTGTAGGATCCCACACTTTAACAACCAATTTATTTTCTCCTTTATTCAGAGCGGCAGTCACATCAAAAGTAAACGGGGTATAACCTCCCGTATGAGAACCTACTTTCACCTCATTTACCCATACATCTGCTTTCCAATCGACTGCACCAAAATGCAACAAGACCTTTTTCCCTTTCCACGCTGAAGGCAGTTCAAAATTTCGGGAATAAACCAATTCGTGGTTTTCATCGACTCTTTTTCCCACTCCCGATAAAGAGGATTCAATGGCAAACGGCACAAGAATCTGCCCGTCAAACTTCTGCGGAATAGCTTTTCCTTTATCAATGACAACATAATTCCACAATCCGTTCAGATTTTTCCAATCCTTACGTTCCATAATAGGGCGCGGATATTCAGGCAACACATTGGACGTATTAAGTTCTGCGCTCCATTGGGTTTTAATTCGTTCACCTGCCGGTGCCCACTGCGCCCGGCTTGTTACAACAGCTAATAATAAAAAAGCGGAAAGAAGGATTCTTCTCATAACATTAAACTTTAAATATTTCATTTTATGAACAAAAATAGGGATATTATTAAAACCAAAATAAAACGATAAAGCCAAAAAATACAACTAATCTACCTATTTTAGTAAAAGTCATTTTTATTTGTCTAGTATTGTAAGTTAAGTGGAATAATCATTGAATATTCAAGTTATTCAGAACTGGTATAGAACAAAAAACGCTTATTAATAAGAAAAAAAGATTGTGATCTTTCTTATTCTAATAAAAGGAAATTATACCTCTTGAAAAAGAAGATCAGGCATCTTTTTAACAGGACTAAGAAAGACAGTAGAAAAAAGCAACAAAGAAATCACAACTGGTGATAGGCGCGGAGGATGCGGAGGTGGTTTCTTAAGCTCTATACTATAGATACTATAATATAAATTATATCTATCTATATTAGTATATAAAGTCTAAGAAATACCCTCCGCGCTTGGATTTAAAAAATGTTTGTAGCTAGCTATTATATCCTAATTATCAGATAAATAAGTCCAACCTTCAAAAAAGTCATTTCTACGTTCCATTTCACCCTAATCAATCTCTAAATGAAATAAATGCTACTATAATAAGCGCTTTTTATCTCAAGTCTTCCACTTTACACTAAAAAACAACGACGAGCCGTAACTAAAAGCTTTCTTTACAACCTGACATCTATTAAAGCTATCAGACATAAATAGCCGGCTCTTTAAGGAATGAGTATGATAAAACCTGGCAATTATTTTTCAATCCGTATCCGAGCATCCACCGCAATGATCTCCTTATCAGTAGCCAACAAAGGATTAATATCCATTTCCTTTATCTCGGTGGCAAAGCGAAGTAAGGTTGACAACCGGACAATTATTTCGGCAAACTTATCCTCGTTCACTCCTTTCTGACCACGGGTGCCCTGAATTATTTTGTAAGCTCGCAGGGAATGTATCATGGAGTAGGCTTCTTCGTAGGAAAGGGGAGCCAGACCAGAGGAGACGTCTTTGAGGACTTCAACGAAAATACCGCCTAATCCACAGAGTACCACGTGCCCAAACTTCTCTTCGTACTTGGCTCCTATAAAAAGTTCGGTGCCTTTGAGCATGGGTTGTACCATAACGGCGGTGACTTCGGGCAACTTCATCATCCGGTCAAACTCTAACGCGAGGTGTTGTTCGGACTTTATGTTCAACGCTACTCCGCCTATGTCGGATTTGTGCACGGGACCGACCACTTTGGCTACCACGGGGAATCCACAACGACGGGAAAACGCTAAGACTTCTTCTTTGTTTGCGGAGACAAACTCTTCTACAATGGGAATGCCGGCTGAGTGCAAGAGTGCTTGCACATAGTGGGGTTTGATGTATCCGTTATCGGGAATGGAGTCGATGATGCGACGGATACGGGGGATATCTACCCCGAAGAGTTCAATCTCTTTCACCGCGGGCTGTGGAACATTCATGATGCGGGAGAGCGCGGTTCCCAGAGTGACTTCATCGGAGAAGTTCACATGTCCTTTGCCAAGAAAGACCTCGACCTCTTTACCAGCGGTATGCACGGACGGAAGCACGGGAAAGACGGGTTTTTTACAAGTTAGCATCTTCTGATGAAGTACTTCGTAGGCATCAAACATGGTCACTAATCCGGGGGTTCCGAAGATAGCCAGGATTGCGTCTATGTTTTCAAATTTGTTTTCACAGTAATCAATGGCGATTCCCAGTTGTTCGGGCGTTCCGGTGGCTAGTATGTCGATGGGGTTTCCCACAGCTGCTCCGGGGAAAAGCTTGCTTTTTAGTTCGTCCGCCAGCTCGCCTTCCAGTTTGGGTACGTTTAGTCCGCCTTTGGAGAGGGCATCGGTAAGCATCACTCCGGGGCCGCCGGCATGGGTTACTATCGCAAAGTTTTTCCCTTTCAGGGGAGGAAGTGTGAAGATACAGCCCACCGTGGTGAGCTCTTCACGAGAAAAGCAGCGGACAATGCCTGCCTTACGGAACAAAGCCTCAACGGCTGAATCGGAGCTGGCGATGGCTCCGGTGTGAGAGGAGGCGGCTCTGCTTCCACTCTCGGAACTTCCCGATTTGATAGCGGCAATCCTACAGCCTTTACGGATGAGTGAGGAAGCGTGAAAGAGCAACCGATCGGGATCTTTAATACTTTCTATATAGATCAGTTTTATTTTAGAATCTTTGTCCACATCGAACGTTTCGTCCATATATTGCAGCACATCTTCCACCCCGATCTGTTTGGCGTTTCCCACCGACCACACGGAATTGAATTGCAATCCTTTGGTCACGGCACTTTCGAGAATAAAAACGGCTGTGGCTCCCGAGCTCGAAATCAGGTCTACCCCTTTCGGATTCAGTTGAGGGATAGGTTGGGTAAACACGCTATGATGCCACATATTCATCAATCCAATGCAATTGGGGCCGATCAATGCCGCGCCATACTTGTTCACTGTCGCAAGGATGGTGTCTTCCAATTCCGCCCCTTCATGAGTCTCCTCGCCGAAGCCTGCCGAAAGAATGATGAAAGCCCGCACCTGTTTGTCGCGGGCAAGAATCTCCACCGCCGCGGGACACATTCCTGCGGGAATAGCCAGTACCGCCAGATCGGTATCGGGAATAGTCGACACGTCTTTATAAGAAATAACTCCTTGCACTTCACTTTCCTTAAGATTTACCGCCCGAAGTTCGCCTTGGTATCCACCGGTAATCAGATTTTTCAGTATTGCCCCGCCTGGTTTATGCACATTGTTGGATGCACCCACCACTACAATGCTTTGGGGATGCAAGAGTTCTTTTGTTATCATAGGAGTGTATATTTCTCGTTTATTTATAAAAACAAAGGTAGTGAATTTGAGGAATTAATCCGCCAGCCGCTGCTTCTTTTTCATTTTTCAATAGTAGTTAGGTGATTTGTGCAGAGGAACTAACCAATACTTCTTGAATAAGTAGTATTAAGGTCGTGACCCTAACAAGCCAAGGTCATGAGGTTGGTGCATTAGGGTCGTGACCTTAATGCAGTATACTGTACACCTCGCACCTAATCTTTCTTTGGAAAATAGCTAATCTGTCTGTTTTTCCAGGCTAATATTCCATTATTCCCCTAAAAACCTTTATCTTTGCGCGTTACAAAAAAGGAATATAAAATTCATCATATATGGAAAAGAAATATAAAAGAACCACGGTGACTTCGGCGTTGCCTTATGCCAACGGTCCGGTTCACATTGGGCACTTGGCAGGAGTGTATGTTCCGGCTGACATTTATGTACGTTACCTTCGTCTGAAAAAAGAAGACGTGCTTTTCATTGGCGGCTCGGACGAGCACGGTGTACCTATCACCATCCGCGCTAAAAAAGAGGGCGTTACGCCACAAGACGTGGTTGATAAATATCACGGTATTATTAAGAAATCATTCGAGGAATTCGGTATTTCTTTTGATATTTACTCACGCACTACTTCAGCTACCCATCACCAAGTGGCTTCTGATTTCTTTAAAAAATTGTATGATAAAGGGGAGTTCATTGAGAAGACTTCCGAACAATATTATGATGAAGAGGCAAAGCAGTTTCTTGCCGACCGCTACATTACCGGAACGTGCCCTCATTGTGGCAATGAGAATGCTTACGGTGACCAGTGCGAAGCGTGCGGAACCTCACTCAATGCTACAGATCTGATAAATCCTAAGTCGGCCATCAGCGGAAATCAACCGGTGATGCGTGAGACAAAGCACTGGTATCTACCATTGGACAAGCACGAAGCATGGTTGCGCAAGTGGATATTGGAGGATCACAAGGAGTGGAAGCCGAATGTGTACGGACAATGCAAGTCCTGGCTGGATATGGGACTTCAACCCCGCGCGGTGAGCCGTGATCTGGACTGGGGTATTCCTGTTCCTCTGCCTGACGCGGAAGGAAAGGTGCTCTATGTATGGTTTGACGCTCCCATCGGTTACATCTCCAACACCAAAGAATTGCTTCCGGACTCGTGGGAGAAATGGTGGAAAGATCCCGAAACCCGTTTGATCCATTTCATTGGGAAAGACAATATTGTGTTCCATTGCATCGTTTTTCCCGCAATGTTGAAGGCTGAAGGCAGTTATATTTTGCCGGACAATGTGCCTGCCAATGAGTTTCTGAATTTAGAGGGGGATAAGATTTCGACTTCCCGCAATTGGGCGGTGTGGTTACATGAATATTTGGTGGATTTTCCCGGTAAGCAAGATGTGCTTCGGTATGTGTTGACCGCGAACGCGCCTGAAACAAAAGACAATGACTTTACCTGGAAGGATTTTCAGGCTCGCAATAATAATGAATTGGTGGCGGTGTTCGGAAACTTCGTGAACCGTGCGCTGGTGCTGACGGAAAAATATTTCGGCACACAGGTTCCTGCCGCGGCCGAGCTGGATGATTACGACAAACAGACCTTGGCGGATTTTGAGAATGTGAAGAAGGATGTAGAACATTACCTGGATACGTTCAAGTTCCGTGAGGCTCAAAAGGAAGCGATGAACCTTGCCCGCATCGGGAATAAATATCTGGCCGACACAGAACCTTGGAAGGTGGTAAAGACTGACCTTACCCGTGTGGGGACGATTCTAAATATCAGCCTTCAGTTGGCTGCCAATCTGGCCATTGCATTCGAACCTTTCTTACCATTTACTTCCAAGAAACTGAGAGAGATGCTCAATATGCCTGAGTTTGACTGGGCGGAACTGGGCCATACTGACCTTTTGGAAGCGGGGCATACGTTGAACAAACCGGAACTTCTCTTTGAAAAGATTGAAGATAGCGTGGTGGAAGCGCAGGTGCAAAAACTATTGGATACAAAAAAAGCGAATGAAGAGGCCAATTATAAAGCAAATCCCATCCGTGAGAACATCGAATTTGATGACTTCGCTAAGTTGGATATCCGTGTGGGAACTATATTGGAGTGCCAGAAAGTGCCGAAAGCCGACAAACTGCTTCAGTTCAAGATTGACGACGGACTGGAATGCCGCACCATTGTATCGGGCATCGCCAAACATTACGCGCCCGAAGAGTTGGTAGGCAAGCAGGTGTGCTTCGTTGCCAACCTTGCTCCCCGCAAACTGAAAGGCATTGTTTCCGAAGGGATGATTCTTTCCGCCGAAAACAAAGACGGAAGTCTGGCTGTGATTATGCCGGGCAAGGAAGTAAAACCGGGTAGCGAAGTAAAATAAAGCAAGATAAAGCAGGATGGCAAAAACACTGAAGGAGAAAACTATCTGGGCACTCGTTTGGAATGTGCTTGATAAAGTGGGACAACAAATCATTCTCTTCTTAGTGGGAATATTAGTTGCCCGTATCCTTTCTACTGAAGATTATGCTTTGGTAGGTATGCTTGCCATTTTCACCGCTTTAGCGAACATAGTAATAGAGAGCGGCTTTTCAGCTGCCCTCATCCGTAAGAATGACGCCACGGGAAAAGACTATAGTTCCGTGTTCTATTTCAACTTGGGAGCCAGTATGCTGGTGTATCTCCTATTGTTCTTTTGCGCTCCGTTCATTGCGGGTTTCTATAATCAGCCCTCCCTTACACTGATTGCCCGGATTGTCTTTCTGGCTATTCCGGTCAACTCCCTGAGTCTGATTCAGACCACCATACTCACCAAGCAGATTAATTTCAAGAAGCTCACAAAAGTTAATTTTCTTTCTTTGCTGGCTTCGGGATTGCTCTCCTTGTATATGGCTTATACCGGCTATGGTGTGTGGACATTGGTGGTACAACCTCTTTCATTGGCCATTGTCCGTTCCTCGCTCCTTTGGGTAGTGAGCAACTGGCGGCCTCAATGGGAATTTAGTCTTCGATCCATCAGAGAGCTGTTTGGTTTCGCTTCCAACTTAATGCTTTCCAGCATTATCAATACAGGTTTTCTCAACATCTACTCCGTGTTTATCGGAAAAATCTACCCATTGCAGCAATTGGGCTATTACAGCCAGGGAAATAAGATGTGTGACATGGGTGTGAGTTCCATCTACGGAAGCATTCAAAGCGCCACCTATCCCATCTTTTCTTCCATTCAAGAGGACAAAGAACGCTTGTTGCGCGCTTACCGCAAAACCATCCGCCTCACCTCTTTCCTCACTTTTCCGGCAATGATCGGGCTGGTACTGGTGGGAAATCCTTTTATACGCATTGCGCTAACAGACAAGTGGGCACATTCCATTCCCTTCTTTCAGTTACTCTGCGTGGGAGGAATATTTACCATACTGACTGCCATCAACACAAACTTCTTGAAAGTGAGCGGTCGTTCGGATATTCTTTTGAAGTTGGAAGTCTCCAAACTGGTGGTAACCGCCATTGCCTTGGTGTGTACCCTTCATCAAAGTGTATGGATTATGGTTGCCGGACAGGTTGTCGCCCGTTTAGTCATTTATTTAGCAAACATTATCATGGTACACAGGCACGGCAACTATCCGGCTTGGTTCCAATTAAAAGATATCATGCCCTATCTGCTAGAGTCTCTCCTTCTATTTGCCTGCCTCTATCCGTTGAGTTTTGTAATTGCAGACCTGAGACTACTACTCTCCGCGCAAATTCTTCTCTTTGGATTTGCTTATATCAGCCTCAATAAATGGTTAGGCTCTAATATATTAGATGAAATAATCCACTTGCTTTTTAAAAGAAAAGCACCTGAAACCAATCACCCCGCCGAATGAAAGCAGCAGTCAAAGTAAGCGTACTAATGCTTACTTACAATCATAGCAAGTACATTGCCGATGCTATAGAGAGTGTGATCCGGCAAAAGACCAACTTTCCTTTTGAATTGGTGATTGGGGAAGATTGTAGTACTGATGACACCGCACGCATCTGCCGGGAATATCAGGAAAAATATCCTGAGATCATCAGACTCACCACAAGCGCTGAAAATATAGGCTTGCAAGAGAACTTTATCCGCACCTATCATCAGTGCACAGGAAAGTATATGGCTATTTGCGAAGGAGACGATTTCTGGATCAACAAGAGTAAACTACAGATACAAGCCGATTTCCTCGATCAGCACGAAGAATACTCGGCCTGCTTTCACCGCGCGTTGAATTATTATCAGGAAGACGGGAGCAAGAGTATCGGTAACGGAGGATATCAAAAGAAGGTGAACACGGTGCTGGACATTATCAACAGTAATCCCATTACAAACGTCACGGTGATGTTTCGCAGGGGACTGTTTGGCGAGCTGCCATCATGGTTCAGCCAAGTTACTTCCTACGACTTTGCCATCCATGTGCTCAATGCCGAGCAAGGGGATATTTACTTCATGAATAAAGTAATGGCCGTCTATCGTCAGCACAAAGAAAGCATCTGGAGCATGGCTACCACGGATAAACAAATACTGATCTCGGTGGTAAACCGACAGTTGCTCATCGCACATTACAAGGATAAAAATCGATCCATTTACGATAAGTTAGTGGATACATATACCAACGGATGCATCCGGTTGGTACACTACTATCAGTCCATCCGCAATGAAAAAAAAGTGCGGGAGACTGAATCACTCATTTTAAAAGTCAATCCTGCCCTCTCCACTGAGCAACTGAAGGAGATGGAAAAGATAAAGCAAACCCCTTTAAAGCAAAGGATTGCCCAGCAGGCCTTTCGCATCATAAAACGCATCAGACAAGAAATTTCAAAATATATTCCGTTACCTAAAATCTAAATATATGAAGTTAAGAAACGTTTACCAGACTCTCCGCTATAAAGTAGATTGTGAACTGAAAAATAAAAAACGGAAGAGTGCTCTTTCTAAGCTAAAGAATGAGATTCTTGCTTATTACAAGCAAGTTCCGGCAAACAAAGAGATAGAAGAATCTGTTAATTACTTAAAGCTTTATCCGCTGAAAACGTTTTGTGCCCCTTTCACTCTTGCGTATAAGTGGGAAGATGTAGAGGTTTTGGTAGATTCAACCAATGGCTTGCTGTATGTGATGCACCAAGACAAACGGTTATACTTTATTCGCTCATACAACGCCCGGACGGTGAAGTATTGTTATAGTGGGTTGCTGACGGAACAAGACAAACAGTCTCCGCATTGTTATCTGGGGAAAGGTTTTACAGTAACGGAGAAAGACGTGTTACTGGATGTGGGAAGTGCGGAAGGAATCTTTTCACTCACACACATTGAGAAGCTGAAACAAGTGATTTTGTTTGAAAGAGACCCGCAATGGGTGGAAGCATTGGAAGCCACCTTTGCACCTTGGAGTGAAAAAGTAACCATCGTAAGGAAATATGTTTCCGACTGTGATGATGAGGAAAATGTGACCATTGATTCTTTCTTGTCGGATAAACCTTATCATCCCACTTTTATAAAGGTGGATGTGGAAGGTGCTGAGCAACAAGTGCTCAACGGTATGCAGGAGACTCTAAAGCTATCCAATCTGAAACTGGCATTATGCACGTATCATCAACCAAATGATTTTAAAAACTTTACTGGTTATCTTACTGAAAAAGGTTTTAATTGGACTGCTTCCAACGGAGTGATGATTTTTCTTAATGAGTTGGAAAATGTACATGCCCCTTATTTCAGAAAAGGATTAATCAGGGCAAAGAAATAAATTGAAAATTATACGAGAATGATTACATTAGTACCCGTGGGAGGTTTGGCAAACCGGATGAAAGCAATGGATTCAGCTATTGCTTTGGCAGGGAAAGTGCAAGCAGACTTGCGCATTATCTGGTACAAAGATCAGGGATTGAACTGCCGTTTCGATGAGTTGTTTCAGCCACTATCTGTTCAACAGGTGAGATTAAAGGAGGCTTCATTCCTGGATCTGTGGATCAACGACCGCCCCAGAAAAAAGAACTTTTTTGTTCCGCGGCTCTTTCAAAACCTGCTCTTTAAGGATTGCATCTATGAAGCAGAGGTAACCCGGCGAATGCATCAAGGCTTTGATTTCGAGAAGTGGGCACGGAACCATTCGGTTTATCTTGCCAGTTGCGTTTATTTCTTTCCTTCAGAAGAAAAGAAACCATTTGATGTTTTCACTCCGATTGCCCCTCTGCAGGAAGAAATTAATCGTAGGTCGACATTGTTCAATGCCCATACCATCGGCATCCATATTCGGAGAACGGACAATTTCATTTCCATCAAAGAGAGCCCTACTGAACTCTTCGTGGAAGAGATAAAAAAAGAGATAAAACGCTGTGAGGATGCCAATTTCTATTTAGCATCGGACTCGGAAGAAGATAAAAGAATACTGTGCTCGGCATTCGGGAACCGGATCAGAACATCCGACAAAGCCGCGGACAGGAATAGTGTAAACGGTATGCAAGATGCATTAATAGAAATGTATACGTTGGCGCGGACTAAAAAAATACTCGGTTCTGCTCAAAGTTCTTATTCAGAAACGGCGGCGCAACTATTTGGCATTGATTGTGTAATTTTAAAAAGATAATATGAAAGTATCAGTCATCATCGTATCTTATAACTTTGAGCAATGGATAGAGCGTTGTTTGGGGTGTTTGCGTCAATCCACCGTGCCCGTTTCGGTGATTGTGGTTGACAATGGTTCCAGAGACAATACTGTTCTGTTTATTGAAAGAGAGCATCCGGAAGTTCATTTAATAACCAATAATGCCAACCTTGGATTTGGAAAAGCAAATAACATCGGCATCAAATATGCCATGGAGCAAGGTAGCGATTACTTCTTCTTGCTAAATCAAGATGCCTGGATAGATGAACGGACTGTAGAACAATTAACAGCCCTTTTTGAGCAGCATCCCGAATATGGCATTCTTTCACCTGCCCATCTGAACGGGAAAGGAGACAAACCGGATTTTGGTTTCTCCACTTATTCGGGAATAAAAAAGAAAGAACAATTCACCTCCTTGCAACAGAGTAAAGAGGTAATCACTTTGCCCTTTATCAATGCCGCTTTTTGGATGATTCCTCTTCAAGTGATCAAGAAAGTAGGCGGATTTTCCCCTTTGTTCTATCACTATGGCGAGGATATTGATTACATCAACCGACTCCATTACCACGGCTATCTGTTAGGCTATTCTCCCGCAGTATTTGGTTATCATGCCCGGGAAAGCAGAAAAGTAACACAAGTAGCCTTTCTTCGTTCGGAGAAAGTATATCTTCTTTCCGAGTACGCCAATATCAATTACCCATTTTACAAAGCCTTTGGATATGGATTTCTGGCAGGAATAAAGAAAGCAATACTGGCTCTTGCTCACGGAAAGGTAAGCAATTGCATCCGGTTTATCCAAATCAGTAGTGGTCTGTTGGGTAAAACAAACACAATACTACGCATAAGAAAGAATAACAAACAGGAACTCTTAAAATACATCTGAATATGAGTTACGCACCCATCCTTTTATTTGTCTATAACCGGCCGGAACATACCCGGCAGGCTCTTCATTCGCTATTACAGAATCCTTTGGCAAAAGAAAGTGAACTATTCATTTACTCCGACGCAGCCAAAGAGAAAGAACTACAACCGGCAGTGGACGAGGTGAGACAACTCATTCATTCGGTCAACGGTTTTGCACGAATCACCCTCATTGAACGAAAAGAGAATTGGGGACTGGCCAAAAGTATTATTAACGGGGTGAGTACTCAGGTAAAAGCCTTTGGACGAGTGATTGTTTTAGAAGATGATCTGATTGTGGCTCCACAATTCCTCAAGTTTATGAATAATGCACTGGAAGTATACAAAGATGAACCAAAAGTGGGGCATATTCAGGCTTGTGAATTCTTTGAAGATAATTCTCTACCGGATACTTTTCTGATAAAGTGGACAGGCAGCTGGGGATGGGCAACTTGGGAAAGAGCTTGGAAACTGTTCAATCCCGATGGAAAAACATTGCTTCGGGAGCTTGAAGAACAGCAATTGACCAAGACTTTCGACTTCAATCATGCATATAGGTTTACGCGTATGCTCCGCCGACAGGTTGAAGGGAAAAACAATTCGTGGGCCATTCGCTGGAATGCGAGCTTGTTCTTAAATAATGTACTCTCTCTGAATGTGGGGAAATCACTGGTAAAGAATATCGGATTTGATGGTAGCGGAACCAATTGTGGCGGCGGCGGACTCTATGCTTCTTCTCTTTATCAGCTGGAACTTCCCGTGATTAAAATAAACCCGGTAGAAGAAAATAAAAAAGCCAGAAAGTCGGTTGAAAACTATTATAGAAAGACGAACTCATTTTATGCCAAGGCTATCCGAAGAATTAAACGAACCCTCAAAGGTGACTTTGGCGCGTAATAAAGTAAGATAAAAAAAACCTTTCCCTGCTCTTTTTTCAGCTAAAACGACTACTTTTGTAGAAACATCTTACAAATGAGAGTACTTATTATTAATACATCGGAACGCATTGGAGGAGCTGCTATTGCAGCCAGCCGACTAATGGAATCTCTGAAAAATAACGGGATTAAAGCGAAAATGCTGGTAAGGGACAAACAAACGGACCAAATCAGCGTAGTGCAACTAGATCGTTCATGGATGAATTTAGTCCGGTTTGTGTGGGAACGCACCATGATCTGGAAAGCCAATCATTTTAAAAAAGATAATCTCTTCGCGGTTTCTATTGCCAACACCGGAACGAACATCACTTCTTTACCGGAATTTCAGCAAGCTGACGTAATTCATCTTCACTGGATTAATCAGGGAATGCTTTCCTTAAATGACATCAAACAAATTAGTGCGTCTGGAAAGCCAATCGTATGGACCATGCATGACATGTGGCCTTGCACAGGTATTTGCCATCACGCCAGAGAGTGTACCAACTATCAGACTGAATGCCATAATTGTCCTTTCCTTTATAATAACGGAGGGAAAAAAGACCTTTCCTATAAAATCTTTAAGAAAAAAGAAGCGACCTATAAAAATGCGAACATTACTTTCGTAGCTTGCAGCCAATGGCTTCATTCACTTGCAGAAAAAAGCGCCTTGCTATCGAGACATCGGATCATTGATATTCCTAATCCGATCAACATTAACTTATTTAAACCACGGGACAAAAAAGAGGCGCGGGAAAAATGTAACCTTCCTCAAAACAAGAAACTTCTGCTCTTTGGTTCCGTTAAGATTACCGATAAACGAAAAGGGATTGATTATCTGGTTGATTCCTGCCGCATATTAGTGGAGAAATATCCCGAAATGAAAGATTCTATCGGCGTAGTAGTCTTCGGAAATGAATCTTCCCAACTGAAAGAGCTGATCCCTTTCCCGGTATATTCACTGGACTTTGTGAATGATGAAAAAGCAATGGTGAACATCTACAACTCGGTGGATTTATACGTTACTCCTTCATTGGAAGAAAATCTTCCAAATACCATCATGGAAGCAATGGCATGTGGCGTTCCTTGCGTGGGCTTCAACATCGGAGGTATCCCCGAAATGATTGACCACCTGCACAATGGTTATGTAGCGGAATATAAATCGGCTGCGGATTTCGCCAATGGAATTCATTGGACATTAACAGACTCGGAATACCCTTCGCTATCAGAAGAAGCAGCCAGAAAAGTAGTCACTCATTATTCAGAAGGAATCATTTCCAAGAAATATATCGATGTCTATAACAACATAACCGGAGACAATGCATAACAAACCGGAGCCCCGATTCTCCATTATCACAGTAACCTACAATGCAGAAAAGGTTCTTAAGGATACTATTCAAAGTGTGGTAAAGCAGACCTACAAAAACTATGAATATATCATAGTGGACGGTGCGTCAAAAGATCAGACTCTTTCAATAGTAAATAAGTATAAAGATCGCTTCTCTAAAATAATTAGCGAACCGGACAGGGGACTTTATGATGCCATGAATAAGGGAATAAAAATCGCCTCCGGTGATTATCTATGTTTCCTGAATGCAGGAGATCGTTTCCACGAAGACAATACTCTTCAACAAATAATAGATTCCATTACAGAAAACGAGTTGCCGGATGTTATCTACGGGGAAACGGTAATTGTGGATAAAGAAGGGCATTTTAAACACATGCGTCGTCTGAAAACGCCAGAGAAACTAACTTGGAAAAGCTTCAAACAAGGAATGTTAGTCTGCCATCAATCCTTTTTTACCAAGCGCACCCTTGCAGAGCCCTTTGATTTAACGTACCGCTTTTCCGCGGATTTCGACTGGTGCATCCGCATAATGAAAAAGTCGGAAGTACTTCACAATTCACGTATTACCATTATAGATTATCTGGACGAGGGAGTGACCACACAGAACCATAAAGCATCTCTAAAAGAGCGTTTCCTTATCATGACCAAATACTACGGATGGGTAAGTACTGCTGCTCATCATGCCTGGTTTATACTCCGACTCATTATCAAATCTGAAAAATAACAAAAATATCAGATAGAGATGACCATTTTCGTGACCTCACAAAAATGATAGAAACGAGTAAAGGTCTCGGCATCCTATAAATCTCCATTAGAAGTTACTTTTGAAGTGAACCCCTTTTGTCTATAAACCAAGTTATCTTAAAAGCCATTTCCAAACAGGAATAACCTGAATAGTTACTCCATTTTCCTGAATGGTAGATTCTTCATCCCAAGTAATAATTTCAAGTTTGTCCAAAGCATATACTTCCGAGAGTTTCAGCAAAGCTTTTACTTCTCTTTGTTTTGTGGTATCGTCTGCTATGTTATATGATACCTGTATAGCTCTATGTTCTTTGGGAATGAAGAAATCAACTTCAATATTCTTATTATAGAAATATAAGTCATTCTCATACCTTTGTTTTAGATTCACAGCTACAATATTTTCCAATAATTTAGTTTCCGGCTCAAAAAGGAAGTTGTTTAGTAATCCATTATCAAAGAAATATCTCTTCTTGAAAGTTTCCTTATCACTCAGTTTATCCGAAAAATTGGAAATGCCAAACACTAAATAAGCATCCGTCAAAAGTTGAAGATAATCGACAAGTGTATTGCGGGCAACGGTTGCTCCTGTTGAATCTACCACATTCTTTATCCTGGCCAAAGACGATGGCTGCATCACACTTTCAGCCAATTTCTTTACGAGAACCCTAATCGCATTTTCGTTTCTAATGTCATTTCTGGAAATAACATCACCAAGAAGAATCTTTTGATAAAGAGAATTTAGCCAACTGCGTTTGTCCTTTAGGGTAAATGATTCAGCAAAACCACCATAATAGAAATAGTCCTGAAATAATTTGACTACCTGTGTACGTGTTTCACCATATTCCCAATTCCGGTCTAAAGTTACATTATTAAAAAATAGATATTCTTTAAACGAAAATGGAAAGATTTCTTTGGCAATGAACCGACCGCCAAGTGTTGTGTATATCTCTCTACTGAGCATTTTTGCATTACTACCAGTGATGAACACTTTATATTTTGAATCAGCAAGACGACGAGCAAACTTTTCCCAACCCTTAATATTCTGAATCTCATCTAAATATATGAATGGTTTACCATTATACATCTCTTTGTAGCATTCCAAAAACAAATTAAGTTCGTCTGCCTTTATAGACGAAATTCGTTCATCTTCAAAATTAATATATAGAATATTATCAATAGAAGCCTGACCCGTCTTAATCAAACTATGTATATGCTGATACAATAAATAGGATTTACCAGCACGACGTAGACCAACAAATACATAGTTGCCCACAGCCTCCAATTCAAGAGGTCTTTCGATTAACTCAATGCCAAGAATCTCATTCTGCTTCTCTGCAATAAGGCTTTTAATGACTCGCTTTTCCATTGTATATTCAGTTTATTAATGCAAATATACTGATTATCTTTCAATATAATAATCAATAATCTAATTATTTATATCAATACAATAGTTATTAATTATCTTTTTAGGGGTTTACAACCTTACATTTCCCTATTCCATATTATATCCATTTGGGTTTTACTTTCTTTCCAAGCTACTTATTCGTCGGCTCTTAAAAAGTCACAAACAAAAGTAAAGAGAACCAAACAACTGCGTTTAGTTCTCTTTATTGATATTTCTGACTTTTTAAGGACCGACAAATTAATATACCTTTTTTGTTTTTCAACGTTAACAACGTTGTCTGTCACAGAACGTTTCATTTTTTGTTCTCACAGGGAAAATCAATTCCCTGCGAGTTTGTTTATTACTGACGGGATGGCTTAGAGTCACTCCATCAGTTTAAGAGTTTTATAAGAAAAAAGGTTGATTATTTAATCATTTTCACCACGGTACACTTACCAGTGTTATCGGAATAGTTGACCAAATAAACGCCTTTGGAGAGATTGGCTACCGGAATAACGGCGGTAGTAACTCCCTGTGCCAGGTTTTGCAGAACCTGTGTTTTACCTGCCAGGTCGGTTACGCGAAGTACGGCTCCCTGACCAGCTTCGAATAAATCGACTGTTATCGCATCGCCGGTTACCGGATTTGGATAAACAGTCAGATGGATGTCCTTACTTTTAACCTGATCAATGCCGGTGGCTATTGCCTTGATATTCTTAAAATCCGCCCACAAGTTAGCTTG
>JAATGU010000075.1 GCA_015654535.1 Bacteroidales bacterium | reverse complement strand
GTTAAACCATGTGGATAATGAAAAGTCTTAATGAACAGTTTGTAGATTGTTATTTTTCATGACGTCATAACAACTTAAAAATTAAAATGCTATGTTTTTAGAAAATTTCTTTGAGGATTCGGCGATTTTATATCCTAATGCAATTGCGATTGAACAAGGTGATATAAAATACACTTACACAGAAGTTGAACATGCAGCCAACAAATTAGCGCATTTTCTAAAAACAAAAAGTATTGGTTCCGAAGACAAAGTTGTGATATTATTGCCTCGAACGGCACAAGTGCCAATCGTAATGCTGGCTGTGTTAAAAGCTGGCGCTGCTTACATTCCACTTGATCCGGAGATTCCTGCCGACAGGGTTAATTTTATCATGGAGGATGCCAGTGCAAAGTTGCTTATAACTTCGGATATTATTATTGAGCGTATAGGATCACAGCTAAATAAGCATCCTATATTTAACATTGACCGGCAACTCACTGAGTTAGCTATTTACCCTGACACAAAACCTATCGAAATAAATCGCTCTGAAAACGATTTATGTTACATTATCTACACTTCAGGTACAACAGGCAAACCAAAAGGTGTATTGCTGGAACACAGAAACGTTGCAAATTACATTCGTGGCGCACAAATTATTTATCCAATAAAAAACACGGATAGAGCCTTACAAGGTTTTTCAGTTTCCTTGATGCGTCTGTAGAGGAAATATGGGTGCCACTTTCGGTAGGCGCAACCTTGGTTATAGGAACATTTGAAATAATGCGTTCGGGTGATAGGTTTGCTTCTATACTTAACCATCTCAAAATTACATTTCTCTCATGTGCTCCTACTTTACTTTCAATTGTAAAAGAGGATATTCCGGATTTGAGAATACTAATATTTGGTGGCGAAGTTTGTTCTAAAGATATTGCCTCCCGATGGTGTAAACCAGATCGATTAGTTTTTAATACTTACGGGCCAACAGAAGCTACCGTTATTGCAACTTATTCGGTGTTAAAGCCATTTGAAGAAGTTACAATAGGTAAACCACTACAGGGCTATGATGTGTTATTAGTTAATGATCAACTTGAACTTACAGCGAATGGAGAAGAGGGAGAAATACTTATTGGTGGTGAGAGTATTGCACGTGGATATCTAAACAGAGAGGATTTAACGGTCCGGAAATTTATCGAAACGGATAAATTCAAGGGGGTTAATGAACGATATTACCATACAGGTGATTTGGCAAAATATGGGTCCAACGGTGAACTTGTCTTTTTAGGAAGAGCCGACGCGCAAGTCAAAGTTCGGGGATTTAGAGTAGAACTGGCCGAAATAGAAGGCCTGCTTACAAAATGTGAAGGAGTGCAAGCAGCGGCTGTAGCACTGGATAATAGAACACAACAATTGGCTGCTTATGTGGTACTATCCAAAAACAAAGAAATAAATCGTGACGGGATAGCTAAGCTATTACGACAAATGCTTCCCTATTACATGATTCCTTCCACGCTGGACATTATTGAAACCTTACCCATGACGCCAAGTCAAAAAATTGATAGAAAACAATTACCGGCTCCTCAAACACCATTATCCTTTTCTGATCAAAAAACAATTATCTCACCTTCAACGGAAATAGAATGTGAGATGGTGAGAATTATTGCAAAAAATATTCAAAGGGATGATATTTCAATGGACGACAATTTTTTTGAAGATTTGGGAGGACATTCATTATTGGCAGCCATTATTGTCTCTGAAATGCGCGAATTAAAAATCTTTGAAAACATGTCTGTAGTTGACGTTTATAAATATCCCAAGCTCTCTGATCTGGCATGTGAACTTGAAAAGAAAAGGCCAAAAGATAACGAAAGTCCCCAAAAAGAACGAGACATTTACACTCCATCTAAACTGAGTTATTATACATGTACCTTTTTTCAGGGAATATCTTTATTATTCTTAATCCTGCTCTTTGGGATGGAATGGCTCGGACCGTTCTTTGTTTATTCATATTATTATCAGGCTGAAAATGGAGTTATATATTCCTTATTTATGAGTCTCTTAATGTACTTTGCTTTATTGCCAATACTTTCAGCATTTGCTATAGGTTTTAAATGGGTCGTTTTAGGGAAAATTAAAGCGGGAAAATTCAAACTCTGGGGAAGTTATTATTTTAGGTTTTGGATTGTGGATAAAGTTATTAATATTTGTCCGATAACTTACTTTACAGGCACAAACATAATGAATGTATTCCTTAGATTGGAAGGTGCAAAGGTGGGTAAAAACACTTATATAAATACTTCAGCTATTTCGGCTTTTGATTTATTGAAGATTGGAGATAATGTAAGTATCTGCACTGATTCTCATTTGAAAGGTTTTACAATTGCAGACGGTTACTTACATATTGGAAACATAGAAATAGAAGATAACGCTTTTATTGGTACAAGATGTTGTCTGGCGCACAACACAAGAATGGAGAAAAACAGTTCTATTGAAGATCTGACACTTATTCCCGAGGGCTGCACTATTCCCAAAAACGAAAATTGGGGTGGATCACCAGCCACTAAAATTGGGAGTAATCAGCATCAAGAAAGCATTCAACTTTGGTCAAGAAAATATTCACTACTTTCATTTACAGGCGTTTTTCTCATTCCATTAATTACAATGTTTGCTTATTTTCCTGGAATGATGTTAATTGCACATTTAGATTATTCATCAGAAGGATACCACTTTCTTTGGATGACATTTGTCGTAGGCTTGTCGTTTGTTGTATTGCTGATCATTATCATTACGATACTAAAATGGGGATTACTTGGAAATATTAAAGAAGGGAAATATCCTATAAACAGTCTTTTTTACTATAAGAAATGGTTTTTCGACCAACTAATGAAATTAAGTTTACAAGTAATCGGCACTCTTTATACCACGCTCTATCTACAAATCTGGTTTAAAATGTTGGGAGTAAAAATGGGTAAACGTGTTGAAATATCAACGGTTGAATTTATCTCGCCCGACTTGTTGGTAACCGGCAATGAATGCTTTCTGGCCGATTCGGTTTCTATCGGAGCTTCACACGTTCGAAACGGATATATAGACATTGCCAAAACATATATTGGAAATCGTACTTTCGTAGGAAATAGTGCGGTAATCAGTCCAAACACACGATTAGGAAATGATGTATTGGTTGGAGTACTTTCAAAGATGAGTAACGAAGACTTACCGGCAAAAGATGGCACATCATGGTTCGGATCTCCAGCTGTGTTTTTACCTAAAAGGGATATTAACCATGATTTTCCGGCCGAACGTACTTATAAACCCACTAGAAAACTATTTTTTCTGCGTTATTCCATAGAATTCTTCCGGGTAATTTTACCTGCTACACTCTTTATCCTTTTTGCTTCGTTAATTACAAATGCTGTCTCCTATTTACAAGTGGAAAAAAGCCTTTATGAATTATTGCTTGTCTTTCCATTTCTCTATCTTGGTGCGGCTATGTTGGGTGTTTTAGTCACAGCTCTGTTAAAATGGATTATTATTGGTAAATACACACCTACTAAAAAACCACTCTGGAGTAATTATGTATGGAGAAGTGAACTTATAACTGGTGTTTATGAAAATTTTTTAGTACTCTTTTTTCTAAATATTCTTACCGGAACACCTTTTATAAAATATCCATTACGTTTACTAGGCTGTAAAATAGGAAAGAGAGTTTGCCTCTTTACCACCCAAATCACAGAGTTTGATTTAATAAAAATAGACGACAACTCAGCTTTGAACGATAACTGTACGCTACAGACGCATCTCTTTGAAGACAGGGTTATGAAAATGTCATTTGTAGATATTGGAAAA
The DNA here is from genome assembly GCA_015654535.1 of Bacteroidales bacterium. Classification (GTDB taxonomy): domain Bacteria; phylum Bacteroidota; class Bacteroidia; order Bacteroidales; family Bacteroidaceae; genus Bacteroides. The sequence goes on along the minus strand of JAATGU010000075.1, from coordinate 17,366 downwards.
GAATGTAGCGTTGGTGGTATGGCTGTAGTGCTTTACGACTCAAAAATGGAAAACCGTTCTATATTAGAACCATTATCGGTGTTAATGAAAAGCGAAACACTGCCAGCAAATAATTGTTTTGTTGGAGCTCCAGCCATCAAAAATTAAAATTATTAATTTTAATGAACATAAAGAAGTGCGCATTCGCTTTTTGGAAAGGAATCTGAATCAAGAGGGAGTAACGGAAGTGACGTTATTTAGTAAGTTTAACAGGAATCAGTGGAGCGTTGACAGGCTGAATACGAAAACGCAACACGTGTTCTTTCTTTTCTATCGCATAACGTTTTAATACGCCCGGTCCACAACTGCTATTTCCTAAACCCAACTGTTGTGCATCAATAGACAATATGGTTTCTTCTCTTGGAGTAAGATCGCAATTATGGGTGGCTTTATATAAATCTGTGGCTGCATAGTGCAATGCTGAAACGGCGAAAGGCTGATCAACGGCGGTCACCGAAACACCTCTTCCCTGAGTATTTGTAAGGGTGAGTAGCTGAACTTCTTCCTTATTCCCACTCTCCTGAGGCACGGGATAGTTCACCAACTGTTCGGTTACTGTGGATTTCCATAATCCTACTTGAACGGATGTTTTTCTATCGGGATAACTCTCTTGCGGACCACGGCCATACCAGGAAAATTGTTCCATTCCTTTCTTAAAGATCAACGCAGTACCCAATCGTCCCAGTTCCGGAAGATCTCCCTGAGGAAGAAAATGATGTTCTACATTAATGCTCCCGTCTGCATAAACGGTATACAGAATATGGGAAAGGACTTCTCCTTTGGGATAAGTATTGCGACCTGCCACATGCAGAATCACTCCTCCATCTTGCGTCTTCTCCCAAGTAACGGAGTCAACACTCCGCGTTGGAGCATCCATCGCATTATTTTTCCAGTCCTTCGCCAACCAATTACCAAAACCTTTGTCAGTATCGGTTGATGCACGGAAAGCTTGCGTAAAGGGTTGCTTAGGAAGATCAGCAGGATTGGCAAGCATTTCCTGGTTATGATAAACGAGTGAACAAAGTGTTCCCTCTCTAAGATTCCAACGCATCAGATAGTTCGCACCTTTTATAGTCAAGGTATCTCCCTCTACATTGGTAGAAGAAGCCCGGCTATCAAACATTTGTTTTTTGGCAAAAGTGGTATTATCCTTGAACCCATTGTGTAAACAGAACTGCTCCCAGGCAACTTCGTATCCTGCCTTAGCCCATGCAGCATTTGCTTTCAATACGAAGCTAACCTTTAAGCGAACATCACCTTGTTGCGGAATCTTTTTCTTAGGATGAAGGCGGACGACGGACGTCTGAAACGGCTCGAGTAAAGGAACCTGTTCTTCTCCTTTTTCCAATTCTTTTCCATTCACCGATAGGCTCCAAAGAAATTTGTAAGCAGATAAATCCGCATGAAAATGCCGATTGGTGATCTTTAAATCCAAGACAGAAGGATTATCGAATTCTATCAACAACGGTTGATAAACCTTTTTCACTTCCATATATTTAGGCGTTATTTGCCGATCGGAGAATACAATGCCATTAAAACAAAAAGCTTTCAGATTGGGGATATCACCAAAGTCACCGCCATAAGCCAGCATCGTTTTGCCATTAGGCAGCTTTTTATAGATTCCCTTATCCGCCCAGTCCCAAATGAATCCACCCAACATTCGTGGGTTGCTGTATATCTCATCCCAGTATTCTTTAAAGTTACCCAAACCATTTCCCATGGCATGTGCATATTCACTGGTGAGTACAGGGCGATTGTCGTTTGTCTTCTGAGCAATGCTAAGCAGACGTTCCCAACGAGCATTCTCTGCTCTTTCTTTATCTTGTCCTTCGGGAATATTAGGATTTAAGTATTCTTCCTGTAATCTGGGGTAAAAACGACTGATTACATCTACTGTTTCGGGGTCTTTATCTATGCCTTGAGCTCCCTCATAATGAATGAAGCGTGTGGGATCAAAATCTTTGAGCCAAGCGGAAATGGAAGCAAAGTTAAATCCATATCCTGCTTCATTCCCCATTGACCAGAACACAATGGAAGGATGATTTCTGTCGCGAACAGCCATTCTGATAGCTCTATCCATAAAAGCGGCGTTCCACTCCGGATCGCTGGCTAACTTGCCCCGAAGTCCGTGTTCTTCAATATCAGCCTCATCCAGAACATAAAGGCCATATTCATCGCACAATTCATACCAACGTGGGTTATTCGGATAATGGCAGGTGCGGACGGCATTAATGTTGGCTTGCTTCATCAGTAGTATATCCTGCAACATGCTCTCTTCTGTCATCACTCGTCCGGTGGAAGGACTCTGTTCATGACGATTAACGCCTCTGAAGCGTACTGGTTTACCATTTACAAGAAACGAGCCGTTCTTTATCTCCAGACTTCTGAATCCTATCTTGGTAGCGATTTGTTCCACTACCTCGTTTTGTGCATTATTCAACGTCAATTGCAAAGTATATAAATTGGGAGTCTCGGCTGTCCACTTCTTTGGATTTATGATTTGTGCTTCCATCCAGGCAAATTTCCGGGCTCCCCGCTGAGGATTGCGATCATTCATAATATCGGCTCTATGATCCAGATTCAACACCGGAACTGCATCTTGTTTCAGGCAAGACGGTAGCACGGGATTTCCTTTCTCATCATACAACTGAGCCTGAAGGGTGTACCCCTCTCCTCTTTGCGCACCGTAAACTTTCAATAGAGGTTCTATCTGAAGAGTTGCGTTCTTGTAATCCGCATCCAGCACCGTACGTACTCCAAAGTCTTGAATACGGATTTGTTCCGTGCTGTACATGTAAACGGAACGCTGAATACCCCCCATACGCCACATGTCCTGATCTTCCAGATAGCTTCCGTCGCAATAACGATACACCTCCACAGCCAACTTGTTTTCACCGGTTTTGAGATAAGAAGTTATATTGAACTCGGAAGGTTCCATACTTCCCTGGCTATAGCCTACTTTGTAACCATTCACCCAAACATAAAAAGCACTCTGAACTCCCTCGAAATGAAGAAAGACTTCTTTCTTATCCCATCCTGAAGGTAAAGTGAATGAACGGCGATAGGAACCTACCGGATTCCGCTCTTTATAGGTGGTATATTCTTTCTTTGGCTCTCCCATCACAAAGGGAGGATTTATTTTAAACGGATATCCGGAACTGACATAAATAGGTGTTCCATATCCGTGCATTTCCCAATTGGCAGGTACAGGAAAGTCCACCCACTTAGAATCATCAAAATTAGTTTCATAGAAATGAACAGGTCGTTGTTCGGGAGTAGGTACCCAATTGAATTTCCACGTTCCATCGAGTGAAAGCATGCGATCATTTTTCTCCTTTCCGAAAGGAATAAAGGAGGCATGAGCCGGTTCACGATTGATCTGCAACACATATTGGTTTTCCCAATCATTGGTTTGCCCCACAACCGGAAAAAAAATGCTTAAACTGAATAAGAGAGTAAGAATTTGCTGTTTCATTTCTATAAAGAGTTTCATTATTGCACATCCAGTGCATCAAACCACAAACCATTCATTTCTTGTGCCGAGATGCGGACTTTATAATACCCCGCATTGATAAAACCACCAGTGGTGGTACTCAGCACTTTCCATTTTTCGCCAGCTACCGGAAAAGTGATCTCATCATTTTTTATTATCGTTCCATCCGAAGCAATCAATTGAATATTCACTTTCTTTGGAGCAGAAGATACATTCATATAATTAAAACGAAGCGCATAAATGTTGGCAATGCCTGTGGATATGCTCCATTCAATACTATTTGTGTTCCCCTCTGCAAAACAAACACCTGTCTGTTTGCGATGAAGTTTCTTTTCAAACGTTCCTTTCAACAAAGCATCTTCTGCTTGGTAAGAAATCGTGGTACGAGCGTCTTTTTCTTCCGGCAATGAAGTGAGCGGAGTGGAAATTACCCGTTCTACTTTATCCCATGACCAACCATTGGAAGGCGCGGGGTCAACCGGACTAATCTTTTTACTCTTGGAAGCAACGGCTATAGCAGAAATCACCGCTTGTCCGGCTTTCACTTCCGGAAAAGAGATTTTCAGTTCGCCACCTTTGATGGTGGCATTCACCACTTTCTTATAGGCTGAATCGTGTCCAACTTCCGCCCAAAGATCAAGATCTTTGATCCGTACCGAGTCATTAATCGCCACATCAAACATCCGCAAACCTTCACAATCTTTATTTCCACCTGTTCCATGCCAAGGTTCTACAAAATAAAGTTCTACTCTATATTCTCCATCCGGCAAAGGAAAGTGATAGGCCAGTTTGTGACGACCATAACGAAAGTGACCAAATAAACTCCAATCTTTTGTCCCTTTTATAGGATCATTAGTAAATCGCTGACTAGCCAGATAAGGATTCAATCCCTGATAATCATCTGCCCACGAAACAGAACCCCAACCATTACTTTTTCCTTTAGCTACATCCGCACTCCATACTTGTCCATATTCATCCGTATATATATCGCCTCCGCAATTCACCCGATAAATATAGTTGTAACCCTTTTCTGCTTTCAAGAGAGGTTTTACTTCTTTATATAAAGAGTTAAAATGAGGGGCTTGTTCCAATCCATTTAGCACGATTACATCCTCGGCCATTGGCTTTCCGTTGTAATATCCCACAGCTCGTAGAACATTGTAACGAATGTTTCTGTTTTCCCATATAAAGTGAGTGCCTATCCCCTGATTTACTTTACGTCCTAAGAAAGAGGAATTCCCCGCATCGTTGTAAAGCAATACTGAATCGCAATTGCTATATACTTCAATTGTTGTCCGACGAGGACCGGTAGCAAAACGGTCTGCCCAAGTGTGAGAAACGATGTAAACCATCGGATCTTTCTTTGCCGGCACATAATTAGCACGATACATATAATATACATCAAGCGGCTCTTCCCAAGGAGTCACTAAACCTTTATAATTAAACGGCCCCACTTTGTCAATCACCCGATAACCTTCATCGGGTTGTTTACGTCCGGGATTATCGTGTGAACTGAATATCCACTGAAACTGTCCGCAACAACTATCTTTGACTGATTCAGCCAAACGGATTTTCTTTTCCAACAAGAGATTCATACGATCTTCGCTCCACACCCCGTTCTGATCAAACTCCCCTTCGGTATGCAGATCAATGGAGCGCCATGCACCATACTCACCATTCAATAACTGACGACTGATTTCTTTATTATAGTTTTCAGGCTTTCCACCATACGTGCCCGACCAGTTTTGAACAACATTCCAATCAGTCCCTTCCCCACCATTGCAAGTAGTGATTACCCGCTGATTGCGAGTGGTAGGATCCATTTCACGAATAATATTCGTACACTCTTCGGCAAATTCTTTTGGCAGAGTACTTTCATTTTGCAATCCCCACATAATGACCGAAGGGGAATTGCGACGTTCCTTTATCCATTGACGAAGCAATGCTTTAAAGTTGGTACGGAACTCAGGAGAGTCATACCAGATATGAGCGGAAAATTGAGGCCAGAAAAGGATTCCATCTTCATCCCAATAATGTTGATAAGCCAAATTATGAGGTTGGTGAGCATCGCGGAAAGCATTGAATCCTGCCGCTCTGATTTGCTTCACCCGCGAAGCAATCTGTTCTTGAGAGAAAGCATGAGATTGGCCAAACTGATGCTCGTATTCACACACTCCATTGATAAAAATTGATTTCCCATTCAAACGGAAAGTCTGATCACTGTCTTTACGAAAAACAGGCCAACTAATGGTACGAATGCCAAAAGGAGTAGTCACTTCATCTGTAGATTTACCGCCTCTCTTCACAACTGAGGCTAATTGATAAAGATACGGATCTTCTGTCGACCACAAATGAGCATCCTTTATTTCGGGACTAACCTGTTTAATTACTTTCGTCTCTCCGGGTTGAAAAATCACGGTTTCCGATAGTCGGAAAATCTGTACACCATCTTCATTCATAAACTTGTTCACAAATTCTACCGTTTCAACGGTGGAACTATAGTTCTTTAATTCCGTTTCGATATGCACCCCTTTCGCTTGCTCATCGTTCCAGATATGAACGCCAAAAGGCTCGACACGAACTTTATCCGTCACTTCCAGCGTTATCGGACGAAATATTCCCATCGGTTGAGAACCTTCCGAAAATCCCCCCTCCGAAGAACATCCGCCACAAACCCACGGCATATCGGAAATCATCGAAGGATGTTCCACCTTTATGGCTATTATGTTTTTTTTACCAAGTTTCAAGTCATCAGTTACATCCAATGTAAAGGTAATGCGACCACTTAAATGTCTGTCTAGATTCTTTCCGTTCACAAATACCGTGGCATAAGTACCGACTCCATCAAAACGAATAAAAAAACGCTTATCCGAATCGAACTTTGGCAATACAAACTCTTTTTTATACCAAGCTGTACCATGCCGGTTGCCATGCACTAACTGACGGTACCCTGCATAATCATCCCAGTTATGAGGGACGTTGACTTTGATCCAGCTCTTATCCACACGGAAAGCATCATACGTTTTACTATTCTCCCCTGCAGCAATGGTATACCAGCCTTCGTTGAGGGACTGAATAGTTCTCTTTCCTGACATCTCAGGAACTGGAAAACGTACTTCAGATCTTCCCATCGGCTTAGATACCGCCAATGCAATACCACGTTGATCATTTTTATTCACTCCGCAATAATAGTGATAAACCACTCCATTGTACTCTATCACACAGGACTTATGCGCAAAAAGATTATCATATTCTTTAGAAGGGATCACCAAATCATCTCCTGTCCAATCTGTCCAGTGAACCAAGTCATACGAGCAGGCAAATGTATTAAACGCCTTATATTTACGGCTACTGCGGAAAGCACTGAAATAAAACATCACGTACACATCTCCTATCTTCTGAATATGCGCATCGGCAGTAATTCCCTCTTCATGGGTAAAGATGGGATTACCTTTGAATCGGCTCCAGTGTATCATATCATCGGAAAGAGCAATCCCTATTCTCTCAGCTTTAATATTAGTTTCAGGATGACGACCTCCGGCATTATAAAACATCACAAAAGGTTTTCCCAACTTTTTATCCTTATCCCAATAAACGCAACTTTTATACTGCGTAATATTTTCAAACCATTGAGTGTCCTTGTCTTCCGGCGTCATCACCGGATGATCCAGACTTTGCCACTCATGAGCTTTGGTCAGATTTCTTTTTGTAAAAGCTACTCCTACTTTCAGTGGTCCGGCTTCATAACCGGCGGACGCGCCTCCAATATAAGTCATCCAGTAATTATTCCTAAACTTATTCAGTTGATAACTTCCTCCCCAGGTATTATCCTGTAAAGCAGGAAAACCTCCCCGCTGATTAGTATCCCACATTCCATCCCGGAAAGAAAGAATTCTCCCGAGAGTGTTCCATTTTAATAAATCCTTACTTTCCGCCAACCAAGTCTCATAACCCCGACCATCTTTGCCTGATTGTCCGTTATAGACCAAATAACTCATGTACCACTTTTTTCCTTCCCTGAATACTGTGGGACAATCCACTTTGTACTTATTCGTAGCAGGCGCTACAACCAAACCATACTTATAGGGAGTTTTTACCTGTTCATAAATTTCTTGCATCTTTTTCTGAGAGACCTGCTGTTGAGCAAATCCACCAAATGAAAAGCAGGACAAGAGAAGAACCAATAAGGTATATTTTAGTCTCATGATAATCTCAATCTTATTTCTTTAATTAATAAAACAACCAATCCACCGTACTTTGGTCTCCTTCATCCACCAAGCCCGCATTACGTACTTTTACTTCGGAAGAAGTGAATCCCAGAACAAGACACATTCCCTTACCGAGTAATAGTTTATGTCTGCCGGAAGTAAAGGAGTAAGCGTGAACATTAACCGAAGGCTGGTCCGTAATAGACAGAGAATTAATCAGTTTGGTATCCGCCTGTCCATATTCATTGGCCGCAGCATCCGTTTCTAATGTTGGTGCTTTGGTATAAGCTTTCTGATCACTTCTAAAATAACCAATTAACAAAGTGACAGGATTGGCTGTTTCAAATTCTATGGTAGTACCCTGATCTTGCTGATTGCCGGCATTCAGTTTCAAAGCTCTCATTTTTTCCAATTCAGGAGCTACCGCTTCAATCATTGATTTTTCATCAGTAAACAAACTCTCTCCTTTTTTCAATGAAATAAAAGTATCCGAAGGAGTAAGTAGTTTCACAGTAGCCGGAACATACGCTGTGAAATCAGTAGGATGAACCAAGACTTTCTTCTCTTTGAGCATCGTCAGATTTCCTCTAAAGTTAGCCAACTCTTTCTCGTATTGTGGAAGTAATTCCGCCCAGGTTTTGTTCAGACCATCATCCCCACCAATAGGGATACGGCGTTGTGCTGTTTGCATACTATTGGCATACAAATAAGTATCCTTAGTCAGTTCCACCAATTTGCGGTAATGTTGCAGACTCTCTTCCATCAAAGGAATAGCTGCATCCAGATCTTTCAGATCTTTGCTATATTGATAATCGAGCACCCGCTTGGCTGCTCTTACTTTTGCATTGAAGAACCAAGCAAACTCACGATAACAATGAATATCATTTTTCAGGCGATTGAATTCCTCTGCATTCTTTGTCACTTTACCCAAAGCTTTATCTATAGCCGCTACAGCCTTATCTCCATGCGCCACCACTTGCGCGATAATATCCAATGGCAGTTCACCCACATGTGGTTGTTTCTTCCATTCCCTCTCCACATACTCTATTAACTTCTCTCCTTCCGGACCGCAAGATTCATAAAATCCGGGATAAATCTTATACTTATAAGGGTTTACCAACTGGCTCATAAACATCCCCAATAAAAAAGTCTGACGATTTCCTTCCGTAATACCAAAACGACGTAATAACTTAGGAGAAATCTCTCCCGTTTGTTCATATGCTTCCAGAATATCCGAACCTTCTGCTCCGCAACCATAGAAATCACCTAATTCCTTTGTCCAGTAAGTCACCTCTTCTGTCCGGGGACGTTCCACCTTCCATGCATATCTCGCCCAAGTTTTATACCACATCCAATCTCTATCCAGTTGTTCTTCACGCTTTCCGTCAGGTAATTTGTCGGCAGTGTATGGCCAATCCCAGAAAGAAGCTTGAGGATACAAATGTAACGCATTAGCTCCGAGAATCTTGTGCATGGCAAGTACTGATTTCTGTATAAAATCAGGAGAAGAGTAGCGAAAAGGTTCCAGATTAGCCAAGATGTGAACATTACTGATATGCACAGATCCTAACGCACTCAGATCCTGATGAATCTTAGCCCACGGACCACGCGGTTCATAAGTCGTTAATGATTCTCCGTTATATTTATGCATCGTATACAGATTCTTATAGAGTGGCATCGCTTTAGCCATCACCATTTTGCAGTCGGTATCATGCGCACGAAGTAGCAAAGGCGGTTCATCTGTACGCCCCAATGCTTTCAATCCATCTTTTACTCCGGGAATGATTGTTTTGGTAAACCATTCCACATCATCTTCATACGTATCCATCGCCTCACCTAAGCAAACCAATAATCCCACATTGGGATATTTCTCAATAAAGGCTGCAATCGATTTACGGGTATAGTCAGCGATAAGCGGAATTATCGGACGGTTTCGATCTTGCGTTTTAATTCCATAATGCTCTGCAAACGGTTTGGATACAATAATATTATAAAACATTTGAATAACAAATATACCACGTTTATCGGCCTCCTTAGTTAAGAAAGAAAACATTTCTTCATTTTTTTTAAATGTCTCATCACTCACTTCCACAGCAAATGGATAATCTTTGAGACGAACAAGCGAAGCAAAAGGGTGGCCACTCCAGAGATAAAGAGAATTCATCCGATTAGCCACAAGCATATCCAGATATTTGATCCACAATTTTTTATCGTAAAACCAAGGAAAGGTTTCGGGTGTATAAGGATATTCGTAGACTGTTCTTCCTGGTAAATAGTAAGGTTTTTGCATTCCTATACATGATCCACGTAACACCATTTCGGGAGCATCAGTCAGCTCTTTGGGAAAATCAAGATTGTGTTTTTTTACCTGATCCAACAATTGGTAACAGCCATACAAGGCTCCCGAAGGATCTTTTCCGTAAACCACAGTAACATTTTTTTTTGTGCCGATGTAGAAACCTTCTTTTTTAAGTGAACCGGGAAGCGCAAAACCTTTACGGAAAAGATATGAGCGGAACAAAGAGTCACTTTCTTCCAGCGCAATAATTGTTTTATATCCTGTATGAGGTTTCTTAGCAGAAATGGTTAGTTTAACCGCGTACCCTTCTTTTTCAAAAGTTTTCTTTAATTGTTCCGTGCCAAACTGTAATCGTTTGGATGCCATGGGCGAAGTAACGATTGATACTATGTTTTTCTGACAAGAAGTTAAACAGAACGTCAGTGCGCATATAGTCAACACCTTTAATTTCGTCATTGTTTTATTTAGTTTATAAATGAATCTTCTATAACAATAGACGAAATTAAAGGTAAAATGTACTCAAAAAAGTACGATTTATTGCCGGTAACTAATCGCCACTTCCTGCCCATTTCCTTGAATAAGCAGGCGATATTCGTTCTTTCCCATCTGTTCAATTTTTCCGGTAGATGCTTTTGGGTTACTCTTACTCTTAAAAATTAAATAGCCCTCTCCCTGATCCGCCTTCACTTTAATAAAGCTGCTATTCATATAGATATGGATATTTCCTTTGGGAGTAGGAACTGTTCCTTCCATCCACTTCAAGCCACCTAAAGAAGGCCGAACAGAGAATTCACTATAACCAGGTTTTACGGGTTTCACTCCCAAATAATATTTTCCTAACAGATAGATAGGACTTGCTCCCCAAGCATGGCAGAGACTCTTCCCAAAAGGACGGCCGTACATGGCATAATGCTTACTACCTTGATCTTCAGGATTGTATTTCTCCCAAAAAGAAGTTGCTCCCAGTTTGAGCATTCCACCCCAATAAGCTTTCATTTCTTTAGTCACCATTGACTGTTCACCGAGTGCACAGAGAGACTCCAGTTCATAGAACCGCATGTAAGGTGTGGATATTTTCAAGATGGAGTCATTCTCCAAAACGGATTTCTTCACCGTCTCACTCTTTGCTTTATCGAGATAGCCAAACAGCACTCCAAACATATTCGCATAGCGGGTCACACTTTCACTCTGCTTTCCGTTTATCCGGTTGTGCACAAATGCTTGTTTTTCCTTATTCCAGAAAGCAGGTTCCAGTTTCAATTTTAAAGAAGTAGCCAGTTTGTTGTATTTTTCTTTATCCGAATCATTTTTCACAAGATCCGCACAAAGCGCCATTGTTTCCAAACTCTTGCAGAATAAGATCTGTTCAAAACTCAGTTCGCCATGCTTGTCCAGATATCCATCCGCCCAATCCACAAAAACCCAGTCGCCGGTCTGACCTTCCACCATGCCCTCTTTGTTAGTCCGTTCCAGTACATACTCCATCATACTATTCATGCGGGGATAAAGTTGTTGAATAAAATGACGATCACCTGTATACAGATAATAATCATAGACACTCATGAACCAATAGAAAGTATAATCCATAATAGTATTGGTGTGAGAAGTAACAGGGTCTTTTCCACGAAGCAGATTAATAGTTCGCCCCACTGTATGAGAGTCAAAAAAGAGATAATAGTTCATCAGATAACTTTGAATGGCGTCACCACTCCACACCCATCGGTCACGCTTGATACCGTCGATAAAAAACTCACGGGTGGTGAGGTGCATGGTGTAAGCCGCCACCTCCCAGATACGGTTTATCTCCTCGTCATTACAACGGAAAGAGCCGCGATATGTTTCGGGAAGAAATTCATAAAACATGGATATTTTGGTAAAACTCAATCCGGCATCGGATACAATGTATACGTATCTGAAAGCCTTTGAACCTTGAACGGTATAATCCTTAGCCTCAGCGTTATTCACCTCAAAGCGGTCGAGTGTTTCGCAATGTTCCGTACTTAACGCTTCTTCTTTCGATTCTCCGTAGTAGACGCTTACCGTCCCCTTTCCTTTGAGTTGTTGAATGCAGATATATCCAAATGTCTCCTTCCCAAAATCCACTAACACTCCATGTTTCTGAGGAGTGGCAGCCACCGCGCTCATCGGTTCCGTGTTAAGTTTAAACTGTGAAGGCGTGTGGGTAGAATCCATAAAATTCCAGCAAGCGGCATCCATATAAGTAGTGGCGGAAGTATCCGAAGCCTTTCCTGATTCATCAATCCACTCCTTATCTTCAAAAGTCACCTTCCAGGATTCGTCCGAACTAATGGTTTTACCAGATACATAAATTGCCGGAACCGTGGCCTGGTTGTGAACTTTGATGTTCAGATTATGCTTTCCGGCAGGGATGGTGAGCTTTTGAGGCGCGCCAAACAATAGTTTACCGTCCAGTTTCACATTATATCTTCCCTCCACAGCAATTGTTATTTCTTCGGATTGAGGCAGATCCAGTTTCTTTGAAAACTCCACCAACACGTAATGACTATTCATTTTCCAGAAAGGAGGAAAGAACGCACCCCTCTCTGTACGGTTATTGTTCATATTATTACCCAGCCATATTTCATAATCACCCGGATACCAAATCCATGTAGCTTTTTGTGCTTTCATTGTAAAAAAAGAGAGAGCTATAAAAAGGATTAATAAAAAGTTTCGCTTCATCGTTGTGAATATTAAGATTATTTTTTCAACAAATACCGATATTCCGGCTGTAAACCTGCGCGGGCACGAATACTATCGGACACCATCGGACCATTATTCGTCCATACATTCCCCGGACCGTTGGCATTCTTCAGAAATTTCTCTGCATCGCACCAGTTATCCCGCACTTCAAAGAAAGACGAACCCTCATCCGTATACAAGTAAAACCAATGATCAGGATCATGCGCATAAGGAGAAAGCACAATGTGATGCACATAATTCTCGGCAATCACACTTTTAGGCTGAGCGGAAAGGGTATAAATACCTGCCACATCGTGCATGTGAATAGCGTAGTGATGAATATTGTTTGCGATAACCTTGTTATTTCGCATACAATTCACCGTTTGTGTCCATCCCCATCCTAAACTGATCCCGGTGTAAGACACCTGGCTGATCTCGTTATGTTGAATGGTTACATCTCTTACAAATCCCGCACAAATAGCCACACACCCCCAATCTTCGTTAGTTACGTCCGTAAAGTAATTGTTGGCAATTAGCTGATCTGTGCAAAGTTCTCTGCTATCGGCCGGATCATACGGCAAGTGCGTTTCAAATGAAGGATCGGCAAACTTTCCTGTTTGGAGTCCGTTACCGGCAATATCTCTGAAGAGTGAACCTTCCACGCTTACTTGCTGAGCCGCTTCCACAAAGTCCAGCCCGCAAGAACCCAAATGTTCAAAAGAACAGTTGGCAAAGGCAATATTGCTGGCACCTATCACCTGAACGGCGGCGGGCGGACGACCAATCCATCCCTGATTATCGAGTGGGTGATTATGATCATCCCGCAATTGTTTCGGATTGAGTGTATAGGCATCCAGCAGATACATTCCCGCCTGAATTGGCACGTGCCCCTTTTCAGACGGACGCATCCAAGTGGCATAATTGAAATTGATTCCTTCAAAACAAACATTGGTAACAGGGCGGTCAATACTTCCTTCCACCTGAACTAAAGTTTCCAACATGGGAACAACGGCGGAAACATTCTTCATATTCTCCCCTTCCCGTGGATAATAATAAAGTTTGCTCGTTACATAGTCGTAATACCACTCTCCCGGCTGATCCAACAGCTCTATTGCATTGGTAAGATAGAAGGCGGAGTTCACCCCTTTACCTAACATGGGGCGAGGCCACGGATGTTCAAATTGGATGCGGCTTTCGGGAGAATGAAACCGTATGCCTGCCGAGTCACCCTGCACTTTAATTGATTTTATCCGAAGATTAGCAACCGCCCACATTTCATGGAGCACCAGTTCGGCGTGACGAGCACTCATGATTGACTTCACAGAACGGGCGGGAACCCAAAGGACTTCATTTTCCACCTCATTGCTTACAATCCGATCCATTTGCTTAAAGTCCGCCACATTACGGGCACGAACAGCTTTTTTTCCGTTAATCCACAACTGACGGAAATCCGCCATTCTCCCATTAAAATCGGGAACTTCCGTCACCCAGACCTTCCCTTTGGCAACAGAAGGCAATCCGCTAACATGTCCGGCTTTTTTCCAACCGGAAAGAGATACGCCACCACTCAACACTACATTTTCGCCTTTTGCCGATTGAATAATAGTCGGCGATTCCTTCGTACCCGAATCTTCGGGATGGATAAATACCGGTTCCGTCAAGGAGTAGGTTCCTCCCTGCAAATAAATATAAATACTGCCTTTTACCGACTCATTTTTTACTCTGCGGAGTTCACGCGCTTGTCTCAACGCCCCCGCCAAAGTAGCTTTTGGAGCAGCTTTGGTTCCTTCGTTGCGATCATTCCCCTTCACAGATACCCATATTTCAGCCGATGTGACTTTTATCATTCCAAAAAGGAAGATAAGCAAGAGGAAGGCAATACGTTTTCCATCTCTATTATTATCCATTGATCAATCTTTGTTTATCGGGCCAAAGGCATCCATACCATCATATCAGCTTTCCCACGATTCCCCCATGCATAGTAAGGAATCAAGCGGATGTTTACCTTTTTATTTGAATCGGATATCTCTCTGTAAAGAGTATTCTTCCAAGAAATTTCCTGTATCAACGAGGCAGTTCCTTCCAGAGCAACAATCGGACTGCCTTCGATAATTATTTTCTTTGGAGTCAACTGAATATTTGCAGGTATCAACACATTATCAATGGACTGTCCACCTTCCACATCAATAGACTCAAGGCAATAAACCAGCGGACCACGTTTTACAACTGTTTGGTTACGAGTCTCCTCTACTAAAGGATTCGATTCCATTAACTTCACCGTCATGGCAAGATTTAATTCCACTACGTCCCCCTTCTTCCATTGTCTGTTTACTTCCGCATAACTCCCTGCCAAAACAACAACATCCATGGGCTTTCCGTTTACAGTTAACGTAGCTTTCTCACACCATTCCGGAATACGCAGAAAGAGAGAAAACGGTTGCTTCGAAGAAATCTGATCCACTTTCACCAACACTTTACCTTCCCAGGGATAATCCGAAATCTGTGTCAGTTTTATTTTTGCTCCATCCGGTAAAGCCGTTTCCAATTTACTTCCTCCATAGAGATTCAGCCAAATACCTTTGTTGGAGATACTATACGCATAGTTTTGCGTTTCACACAATGTGCGGACCGTATTGGGAGGACAGCAAAAACAGCTGATATATTTAGCCCGTTCTCTCGGCCATCTCAGGGTGTAAGGAAAATCTTTAGACAAACGAAGAGGATTGGTATAGAAAAATCTCTTTCCATCCAGACTAACGCCGGACAACACACTATTATAAAGCGCAGTTTCCATCACATCGGCATATTTTTCCTCTCCGGTAATCTGAAGCATCCGCCAGTTGAAAAGCATATTCCCAATATTCGCACAAGTCTCGTTATGAGCCGTACTATTGGGCAACTGATACGCCCGTCCATAAGCCTGATGTACTTTCTGAATAGAATCCGGTTCGTAACAAGTTCCATCGGGAGAAGTACCATCATACAAAGAACCACAAGCACCAGTAATGTACATCTTTCTATTAACAATATCGCCCCAGATAGACTCCAGATTATCCTTCAATACCTTCTCTCCTGTCTCCGCATATACATCCGCCACACCGGCATAGAGATAATTTGCTCTTACAGCATGCCCCATCGCCTGTTTCTGATTGCGGAAAGGGATACGATCTTGATTATCATCCGTACCATTCTTCAACATTCCCCGAATATTAATCAAATTCTTGGCAAGTTCCAGATATCGAGGGTTCTTAGTAGCGCGATACATTTCAATCACGCCCATATAATGAGAAGGACAAATAGCATTCCGTGCCAGTTCAGCCGAAGCTGTCTCGTAGAAATGGCAAAGAAAATCAGTCGCCTTAACCGCGACATTGAGCAACGTCTTCTTTCCCGTTGCCCGGTAGTGAACACAAGCAGCAGTCATCAAATGGCCCAAGTTATAAGTTTCAAAGTTCAGACGGTTGGCAAAAGCTCCGACCTGATCTTCACTTCCTACTTTAGTACCAATAACCACACTAGGTTCTTTCTTATTCTTGTGAGAATCAATGCCTTTGTTTCGCTCCTCTATAACTACAGGAGTATGAATATAGCCATCTTCCCGTTGCGACTTTACAATAGTAGCGATAACTTTGTCCATCAGCGTATCCAGCTTAGGATCTTTGTTTACAGCATATATAGCAGCCACTCCTTCCAACCATTTATAAAAATCCCCGTCATGAAAAGGAGGCCCCCAATGATTACCAGAGTAAACTCCCGCAGCTATTTCAAAATTACGAAAGCCATGAGATATATCCGGATTGTTCCATGTATTCCACATGTTTAAGATCATAGTGTCTTTGCAAACCCGAAACCGATCGCCCCAAAAACCATCCGTCCACTTCACAGCAGACAAATTAACATTTGTAAGTTGTGCATACTTACTTTTCGAAGTATTCATCAAACCTCTTTCTTGTGCGGGTAAAAGAACTATGACCGACAATAAAATCAGTGTAAGAAATCCTTTTTTTATCATTTCTCTTTCCTTTTCTGTTCCTTGTTAGTATATATGACGTAGAAAGAGAAGTTTTGTAATGAGGAAAGTAACGAAGTATCATTAGCATATACATAAACAACTTATATTGAGCAAAACATTCTGCAATTTGAAGCACCGGTAATAAGAAAATTTTTACTATAAAAAATATCAACTTAAATATTTATATTATATTTGTGCAAAATATTAGTTTACATTTTATCAAATACTAACTAAAATTAATATGGATGAAACACTTATTTATCTACCTCTTACTTTTTGGCTTATCGCTGACAACAAATGCCCAGAGTAATTATAAAAAAGGGTACGTCATAACAAATAAGAATGATACCATAAGAGGATTTATTGACTTCAGAACCGACAAGATGAATTCAAGCCTCTGTAAATTCAAACGATCTGAAAATGATTACGAACAAAAGTTTCATCCTGGAGAGATTAATGTTTATTGATGAAGTGAAAGAGGCTCTCGTTTTAATTTAGATGGAATCTATAACAAACTTCCACTAAGAGGCAACAGGAAAAATTTACTAAAATCATTTTATCCATTAATTCGATAACAACATGATACGTATAAAATATAAATTAATTATAGTAATG
>JAATGU010000117.1 GCA_015654535.1 Bacteroidales bacterium | reverse complement strand
GCATTAATCCTGAGACATTGAATAGTATCTACGTGCGCAATGGAACCGAAATGGCTCCTATATCTCAGTTTATGACAATTACGAAGGTCTATGGTCCACAAGCTATAAATCGTTTTAATATGTTTACTTCGATGACGGTGAATGGTGCTCCGGCCCCAGGATATACTTCAGGTCAGGCTATCAAGGCCATTGAAGAGGTTGCCGCACAGACTTTACCTACTGGTTATGGCTACGAGTTCTCCGGTATGACACGTGAGGAACAAAGTGCAGGTGGTAGCACTACAGCAATTGTATTTCTTTTGTGCTTTGTTTTCGTTTACTTATTGCTGGCCGCGCAGTATGAAAGTTATATTTTACCTTTAGGTGTTATTCTTTCCATACCTTTTGGTCTGGCAGGTAGCTTTATCTTTGCCCAAATTATGGGAATGGAGAACAACATCTATCTGCAAATATCCCTGATTATGTTGATCGGCTTGTTGGCTAAGAATGCTATTTTGATTACTGAGTATGCCCTTCAAAGACGCAATTCGGGTATGAGCATATCCTGGTCTGCTGTTTTAGGCGCAACTTCTCGTTTGCGTCCTATCCTTATGACCTCACTGGCTATGATTATAGGTTTGTTGCCATTGATGTTTGCTAGTGGTGTTGGTGCTAACGGTAATAGAACTTTAGGGGCCGGCGCAGTAGGTGGTATGTTGATCGGTGTGATTTGTCAAATATTTGTAGTGCCGGGATTGTTTGTCGTCTTTGAATATTTGCAGGAAAAAATTAAGCCTATCCAAAAGACAGGAATGGATGTGAGCGAAGTTATACCTGAACTTGAACAATATACTAAAATTGATAAAGAATAATGGTAATGAAAAAACAAATAATATTAATGATGTGTGCAACTGCCTTATTGAGCAGTTGCCACATCTATAAATCATATGAAAGACCACAAGTGGAGACTTCGGCTATGTATCGGGATACAGTATCTATGAAAGATACTTTGATTTCCGACACAACTAATATGGGAAACCTCCCTTGGAAGGAAGTTTTTCGCGATCCAAAGCTTCAGGTTTTAATAGAGCAGGGACTTTCGCATAACGTCGATTTACAGACGGCTATGCTCCGGGTGGAAGAGGCTAAAGCCAGTTTACTTGCAGCGCGTTTAGCGTTTGCTCCGTCGGTGGCGCTTTCTCCACAGGGAACCATTAGCAGTTTTGATGGTAGTGCTGCGACAAAAACGTATCAACTTCCGGTAACAGCAAGTTGGGAAGTTGATTTGTTCGGTAATTTGCTGAATGCAAAGCGTGGAGCTAAAGCTTCTCTTTTACAAAGCGAGGCTTATCGTCAGGCAGTGCAGACACAAGTTATTGCCAATATTGCCAATAGTTATTATACTCTACTGATGCTCGATAGTCAATTGGAAATTACAGAAAAAACAGCCAAAAATTGGGGAGAGAATGTACTGACTATGAAAGCTATGAAAAAAGCTGCTTATACAAACGAGGCCGCTGTATCTCAAAGCGAAGCAAGTTATTATATGGTAAATGCCACTTTACCTGATCTTCGCCGACAAATTCGTGAAACGGAAAATGCCCTTTCATTATTGCTTGGACAAGCTCCCCGGCAGATTGAACGTGGAACGCTTGCAGAGCAACAAATGCCGGATCATTTTTCAGTAGGCATACCTTTGCAGATGCTTTCAAATCGTCCGGACGTAAAGCAGGCAGAAATGAGTTTGGCTAGTGCTTATTACAACACTAATCAGGCACGATCTGCTTTTTATCCCAGCGTAACTTTAAGTGGATCAGCTGGATGGACAAATAGTGTTGGAAGCACAATAGTCAATCCAGGTAAGTTTCTTGCGTCAGCTTTAGGTTCACTTACACAACCGTTGTTTTACAGAGGTACCAACATTGCTCGATTAAAGATAGCAAAAGCACAGCAACAAGAGGCTTCACTTGCTTTTCAGCAGAGTATTCTCAATGCTGGCACTGAGGTGAGCAACGCGCTGTATCAGTATCAGGCTGCAGGAGAAAAATGTATTCAGCGAAAACAGCAAATTCAGTCTTTAAACAGCTCCGTTGATAAAACACAGCAACTGATGAAATTTGAATCTTCCACTTATCTGGAAGTTCTTACCGCCCAACAGTCTTTGCTAAGTGCTCAGCTGTCTGACGTTCAGGATAGTTTCGAACGTATTCAGGCTGTCATTAATATATATCAGGCTTTAGGTGGTGGAAGATAAAATAGCAACTTTAAATAATATGAATATGAACATAATCAGCCCGTTGGCCTTTGTCAGTCCAGAAGCAAAGATAGGAGAAGGGGTAACTATACATCCTTTTGCTTATATTGATAAAAATGTAGAGATAGGGAATAATTGTACCATAATGCCCTATGCAAGTGTTTTAAATGGTACACGCATGGGCAATGGCAATCTGGTCTTTCAGAATGCTGTGCTTGGTGCTATTCCGCAGGATTTTAACTATCATGGTGGAGATACAATACTTGAGATAGGTAATGACAATGAATTTCGTGAAAACGTAGTTGTAAGCCGTTCGTCATATAGTGAAGGGAAAACTTATATTGGTAACGATAACTCTTTAATGGAAGGTGTTCACATCTGCCATGATGCTCACGTGGCCAATCATTGTGTACTTGGTCTCAAAACTATAATTTCCGGCAATTGTATTATCGATTCGCATGTGATATTAAGTTCTATGGTAAGCATGTTTCAAAACACTCATGCGGGTAGTTGGAGTATGGTTCGGGGAGGCTGTCGTTTTAAAAAAGACGTACCTCCATATGTTGTTACCACCACTAACCCTACCAGTTATTATGGGGTAAATGTAAAATTACTGGAAGGACATCATTTCCCGGAAAAAATAATTCAACACATAGCTCATGCTTATGAATTAATATATCATGCAAAAGTAAGTGTTCTTGATGCTGTATCCAGAGTGGAAGAAGAAGTTCCCATGAGTGATGAGATACGTAACATTATTGATTTTGTGAAAAATTCTCAGAAAGGAATTATTAAATAACGGAGTCTATTTCACATTGCCTCTTTAAATTAAAATAAATAATACCCGAATGTATACCTACATTTGGGTATTATTTTAAAGGAGGCATCAAAAAAGACTTATAACATATTTTAAAAAGATTACTTACAAAATTATTTCTATCTTTGCAGCTTAATTTATAAACCGATTTTATGGAATACATCCAATTTTTAATCGATTTTGCACTGCACATTGACACTTATTTATATAAATTGGTTGAACAGTATGGCATGTGGATTTATGCAATCTTATTTCTCATCATTTTTTGTGAGACGGGATTGATTGTCACCCCATTTCTTCCAGGAGATTCTTTATTATTTGTAGCAGGTACACTGGCCTCCCTCTCTACTAACAGCATGAATATTCATTTGCTGGTTTTGATGCTCATAGCAGCTGCTGTTCTGGGAGATGCTTCTAATTATACCATTGGACGTCTGTTTGGAAAAAAACTATTCAATAATCCTCGTTCCAAAATATTCCGTCAGAGTTATTTGGACAAAACTCATACATTTTATGAAAGGCATGGAGGTAAAACCATCATCATAGCCCGGTTTGTACCTGTTGTTCGCACCTTTGCTCCTTTTGTGGCAGGTATGGGACGAATGAGTTACCGCCAGTTTGCCTACTTCAATCTGATTGGAGGGATAACTTGGGTAGCATTGTTAACCTATACGGGTTATTTTCTGGGAGGTCTGGAAATTGTGCAGCATAACTTAAAACTATTGATCGTTGCAATTATATTCATCTCTGTGCTTCCTGGGATCATAGAAATTCTAAGAAACAAATATAAAAATAAATAAGAGAATTATATTAATCAGCTACATTGATCCTTTCTAACCTTAATAATAAAAAAAAGTTCAATAAGGAATAGGGAACTTTCTTTTAAGCCCTGTCTTAATAAGAAAACTATAACTAACTAATTTTTTTTATTAATATTACCATGATTAGAAAAAGGATTACGTCTCTGAATAATCTCTTATTTAGAGACTATCGCTTTATTTGCTTCGTCTGGATAATTACTGCAATAGCATGTGGAATGCTAAAATATTCCAGAGGATCATATAATAATTATCTGATATTTAAAAATGTATTTTGGCACGTATTCCATCAACTGCCTCTTTATAATGCTTATCCCAAAGAGTATTTTGATATCACTCATTACGGAGTTTTTTTCAGTGCGGTCGTATTTCCTTTTTCTATTTTCCCAAATGCTTTAGGCGTGGTGTTGTGGGTGTCTGCCAATGCATGGTTACTCTATTATGCAATACGAAAATTAGAGTTGAATAAAAACCAACATTTGTTTATCTTTCTGTTCTGCATCATCGAGCTATTTAATTCCATTGCCTCTCAACAATTCAATGTAGGAATAGCTGCCATCATTATATTAGCTTATCATCTGGTGGAAAAAAAGAAAGACTTCTGGGCAGCATTTTTTATCATGATGGGAGCGTTTACCAAGCTTTATGGCATTGTGGGGCTTGCTTTTTTACCGTTCTCAAGAAACAAAAAAAGGTTTATACTTTCCTGTATATTCTGGAGTGCCTTCATGTTTTTCTTTCCGATGATCTATTCTTCATCAAGCTATGTATGGTTACAGTATCATTTGTGGATAGCCGATATTCTGGGGAAAAACAGTCATAACCTCTTTGCTATTTATCAAAATATCTCTTTACTAGGATTAGTAAGGAAAATGAGTGGAAACGGTAGCTATTCCGACTTATGGCTCATTATTCCGGGAATAATTCTCTTCTGTTTGCCTTATTTGCGGGTAAAGCAATACCGTGCACAAAGTTTCAAAGCACTCTATCTAGCCTCGGTATTGCTTTTTGTAGTACTGTTTAGCACCGGATCAGAATCTAGCTCATACATAATCGCTTTTGCAGGAGTTGGCATTTGGTACGTAAAAACTCCTTCCGATACTAAAAAACTAAACTTATGCCTACTGATTTTCGCCTTTATACTAACTGGACTATCAAGTAGTGACCTCTTTCCCAAGTTCATACGAAAAGAATATATATTTCCTTACGCTCTCAAATCACTTCCTTGTATCCTCATCTGGTTAAAAATATGCTACGAGCTATGCTTCCTTGATTTTTGCCGGGAAGAGGGAATCCTTGAGGAAAAAGAAATCCCTAGTTTAGTACCAAACCACAATCGTGAAATTGATATTATCCTACCTTGTTATAACCCTCCGGTCAACTGGCAAAACATTATCAGTGAAAAGGTGGAACAACTCAATGAAAGCTTCCCCGATAAACTCTTTCATCTCATTGTGGTGAATGACGGATCAGAAATTCACATGGACAACGTCGACATAGAAAAATTTAAAAATATGTTACCCAACGCACAACTAATCAGTTACTCCGAGAATAAAGGAAAAGGATATGCCCTGAGAAAAGGAATGGAAACTGCTTGCTCTTCTTTGACAATATATACAGACTGGGATTTTCCTTACGACAAGGAAAGTATTGGAAAAGTAATCAAACGATTGGAGCAAGGATATGATGTGGTAGTAGCTGCCCGCACCAGTTCCTATCGTCAACATGCCGACCTCAATACTTTTCGTTGCTTAATGTCTTCCTCCTCCCGTATACTAAACAGAGCGATACTTGGAATGAAATTTAACGATGCTCAGGGAGGGCTCAAAGGAATGAACCGTAAAGGCAAAGAAATATTTTTAAAGACAAAGATCAATCAGTTTCTTTTCGATACCGAATTTGTTTACCTGGCATCACGGGAACGTGACCTGCATATCTGCGAAGTCAAGGCAAATATACGTGAAGGCATACACCTCTCCCCTATGGGAATGAAAGTTTTAAGAAAAGAATTACCCAATTTTATACGAATAACCTACAGATAAGATGATCGCATTAAGTTTTGATATAGAAGAGTTTGACTTACCCGCAGAACACAATAAGCAGATTCCACTGGCCGAACAAATCGCTATTTCCACTGAAGGGTTAATTAAAGTTTTGGACCTGCTAAAGAAGCACCGCCTAAGAGCGACTTTTTTCAGTACCGTTACTTTTGCCTTAGCATCTCCTGCAATCATAGAGCGGATTATAAATGAAGGGCATGAACTGGCTTCCCACGGCTGTAGCCATTCCAGTTTTCAGCTAAAGGACTTAAAAGAATCTAAAGAAACTTTGGAAAAACTAAGTGGCAAACTAATCAACGGCTTCCGTATGCCGCGAATGATGTCAATAGATGAAACTGAACTCTTCCTTGCCGGATATACCTATAATTCATCACTCAATCCCACTTGGATTCCCGGAAGATACAATCACTTAAAACGTCCACGGAATATCTATGAGGAGAAAGGTGTATGGCAAATACCTGCATCCGTTTCCCATCCATTCCGCATTCCATTATTCTGGATTTCCCTACACCAATTTCCATTATTAATCTATCAGTTCTTATGCAACAGTGCGCTCAAAAAAGATGGTTATCTGAATGTTTATTTTCATCCGTGGGAGTTCTACAGCCATCTGGATAGAAAGGAACTGGGCGTTCCGGGATTCATTCAAAAGAATTCAGGAGATCAGTTAATATTACGGTTGGAGTCTGTAATTGACTATTTTACAAATAAAAAGATTCCTTTTATAACCATTGAGGAAATATTACGAAAGAAAATGATACCTTTGTTCGTGGAATGACAATAGAAAAACGTAAAATAATCCATGTTGATATGGATGCCTTTTATGCCTCGGTGGAACAACGAGATCATCCCGAGTGGCGTGGCAAACCTTTGGTGGTAGGCCATGACGAGGAACGTGGAGTTGTTGCCGCGGCTAGTTACGAAGCTCGCAAATATGGAATCCGCTCTGCTATGTCGTCCGTAAAAGCCAAGCAACTATGCCCTGAATTAATTTTCGCACCACTACGAATGATTGTCTACAAATCAGTCTCTAATCATATACATGAGATCTTTCACGAATATACTGATATAGTAGAGCCTATTGCCTTTGATGAAGCTTTTCTGGATGTCACCGAAAATAAAAAAGGAATAAAATTGGCAGTGGATATTGCCAAAGAGATTAAACAGCGAATCCGAAAAGATCTTAACTTAGTGGCTTCCGCAGGAGTTTCGTATAATAAGTTTTTAGCAAAAATTGCTTCCGAGTATCGCAAACCAGACGGTCTATGTACCATCCATCCCAATCAGGCACAGACTTTTATTGACCAGCTTCCCATCGAGGCTTTCTGGGGAGTAGGTAAAGTAACGGCCAAAAAAATGCACGAGTTGGGTATTCATAAAGGTGCTCAACTTCGTACAAGCTCACCAGAATATCTTACTCTACAATTTGGCAAGGCGGGTATCCTCTATTATAACTTTGCCAGAGGGATTGACCTCCGTCCTGTGGAGACAGAAAGAGAACGTAAATCTGTGGGTTGCGAAACCACCTTTGAACACGACTTGGTGATAAAAAGTTCTATTATCATAGAGCTATATCACGTAGCCCAAGAACTTATTCACCGTCTGGATAAATCGGATTTCAAGGGTTATACCCTAACCCTGAAAATAAAGTTCAACGACTTTACACAAAAGACAAGAAGCATTAGCCAAGATCATCCTCTCATCACCCTGCAAGAAATCCTCCCCCTATCCAAAGAATTACTAAAAGAAGTGGATTTAACCGACCATCCCATCCGTCTATTGGGGCTAAGTATTTCTAATCCATGGGAAGAAATACCCATCCGTGGGTATCGGCAATTATCATTTAAGTTTAAATGAAATGATTGTGCAACGGTGGATGGATGGTTAAAAAGATAACCAAACATTTATAATTGCATGGGATGTTCTTTCAAAAATTCGTGAAAATCTTTTTTTAGCTTTTCATATTGTTTAATAAAGTTTCTGCCCTGATCTGTTAAAGAGGCTACTCCTCCACCTTTACCACCTCGTTGTAAAATTACAAGCGGCTGAGGAAGCTGGCAATTTAATTTGAACAACAGGTTCCATGCATACGAATAAGACATACCTAACTCTTTTACTGCTGTATTCAAGGAACCGGTTTTTTCAATAAACTTCAATAATTCAACCATACGGGAGTTTATCTGGACTCCCATTTCTGTTTCAATGATCAATACCCCTTTTATAAATAGACTCATTGTTCTACACTTTTTTACAAACATACTAAAAATCGGAAGAACTAAATGCCATCACCTATATATTTTCTTCCAGTCGCTCTCCGTTTCGTAAGAGATTTCGTAAAGACAAAAGCCGGTTATCAAGAGATTGAAGTGCTTTAAGATTATTTTTTTCAGATGGAGAGGTAGTCAATACTTTATAAATACCTCCATTTTTAATGACCAGACGCTGTACAGCCATTAGTGCAAGAATTGGATCATGAGTAGCAATCAAAACGATTTTCTCTTTTTTCACAAGTAATCCAAGAGCCTTCTTCCGATCAATGCCAGCATTCTCTATCTCATCAATTAATACTATTGGAGATAAACTCAAAAAAGCCGTATCAGCTATCATCAAAGCTCTGGACTGCCCTCCGGACAAAGCAGTCACGGGAGTATTGGCATTAAAAGGTTCACCAGCCAACAAATTAGCCTGATAAATAATTTCTTCCGTTATTTTTTCAGAATTACTAATGTAACGACTCTCAGCATGCATCGCAATAAAATCGGCAGCCGATGTATCCATCACAAAGTTCATATTCTGGGATAGTTGGGCAACCAACTTATGCTCCAAGGAAAAACGAAGATTGGTATCAGGTTTTTTACCATTAATCAAGATTGTTCGCCCCGTAGGTGTATCGTTTTGAGCCATCCATTCAATATCAGCCAGCAAACGACTTTTCCCTGAACCTGTCGGTCCAACAATGCTGGTAACTGTTCCACTTTGCAGCGTAAGTTCTTTATTCTCCGATTTACCATTTTTATCATGCCCACCAATAATGGTAACGGAAAGTACTTCTGCCTCTGATTGAATATTATTTTCATGCATTTGACGAAGAAAACTATCTAAGTTCTCTATTAGTTTTTCCCGATCTATGCCTATATCTTCATAATCATCCGGATTCAAATTATCCAAGAAATGCCCTAACGAACTCTCTTTTCCGTCAAGTGACAGCCCATAGCTATTAAAAAAAGTAATTACTTCTGGATATTTTATTGGAATGAATTCTATTTTTTCTTCAAGAATTTTCATATTGTGAATTATAATTGGAATTGAATGTTTCAATTTCATATTAAACTTTTATTTTTCGTATATTTCCAAGTTGAAAGTCTCTCCCTATTTTGGTTTCCCCCAAGCAATAAGAACATAAGGCTGCTGGCATAGAGAAGCGTAATTTTCCTCCATTTAAGGTAACAAGGTCTTTTGCATCATAAAACAAGCTGGCCAATTCCGCCGCCCCTTGTCCTGTAATACCATTCACTTGTAGTATTTTTGCTTTGGGATTTGTTTGACGAACTTTAAATGCAAAGACTTCACGTTCTGCTTGAGATACAATATCTCCTCTTGTGATAATAACAATATCGGCATATTTCAACATGGGACCGATCTTTTTAGGAGTATTGATTCCCATAAGATTATCAATGACACAAACAGCCAAGACTCCGGTTACATGAGGCGAACATCGGTTACAGAGTCCAGCGCTTTCGGATATTAAGAAATCGAGAGATTGCGTTCTCCCCCATTGAATGCAGTCTTCTATGTTACTCACAAAATAATGATCGGGACAAACATTACCCGAAAGTCCTACTTTCACCGGAATATCCAATGCCTGAAATAGTTTATCATCATCAGTAGTAAGGCAATCAAACTTTACCACACCTACCTTTTGGCTGCCGGTTATCAATGTTTTGATAGCATGAGTCAGCACACTCGTTTTGCCGGAAGAGGGTGGACCAGAAACAGTAATTAATTTCATATCTTTATTTTAAAAGTTAAACACATCTTTTCCTAAACCTTCTCTAAATTTCGCATCCAATGTTTGATTTATCTGCTCGTAATCGTTATTCATTAAGTAGTTCCAATCAGGGAAAGTAAAGTTTTGTTTCCAGTTCATCTCATCAGCCAGATAGAAATCACCTTGATGCAGATTTCTTCGCATCACATCACTAAAGAAAAACTGAATCACAGGTTTACATATTTCAGCTTTAGAAGCTTTTACATACATCAGCATAGGTGCAAGGATTGGCCCTTCTTCAAATTCCAGTATGGCACCACGTTTTTTGGAAGGCATCTGAACTGCAGCCGCATTAGGAAGTAAATTGAATGGAGTTCTTCGGGGTTCATTTGTATCAATGCGCTTTAATATTTCTGCAAAATGCCAGATATTACGGATATTCTTACCAAAACCGGAGATAGCCTCTTCACCGAGTCTTTCTTTTAAGATCAGCAACAATGAGGTAATACTTGCCTTTCCATTATATCCGTGAACACTGATTAGCCCTTTATAAATAGGATTTATCAAGTCCGTCCATTGTCTGGGATAAGGAACGTTTATACTTACCGACAAATCACAAACCAAACTCCAAAAACCAGTTCCGATAATTCCAATATTATCATTGACTACCAAACGCTTGTATTGGGTAGATAGTTTTTGATACGCTTGCTCGGGAATTGCAGGAATATAAATGCGAGTATCGATAAAGCGTTCTTTAAATTCTTTGGAGAACACAGTATGAAGTCCTGAAGCAATTATAATTTCAGGTATTTCATCTTCATACTGAGCGGACTTCAGTTTGGCTTCAATATCCTTAGTATGTCCATCAAACAACGTCGGGGAATAAATAGGAATCACACTCTCCTTATTAAAAGAAGTAACAAATTCCTCCAGACTTGCCCGTGTAGCAACCTTCAGTGGACAAGGCATATTGATAAATACATTGATAGATTTTCTTTTGAGTAACTCAATGCCATTTTCCGTAGTTCGAGGTTTCAATATAGAATGCGTGCAAGCATTCAGGCCTTTACTTGCTTCTGGATGATAAATTAGTTTTTGCATAATCTTACTTTTTTAGTCGCTTATTATAATTGGGATCAACTAAATCTTCCGTTTGAGGATAGAGTATATTCATTAATTCTTTAGATGTCAGTTTGCGATGATAGAAAAGTTCAAAGTATTCCTCTGTAACCTTTTTCAAATCAAAGTTATATAAATTGGGATAAAGAAGTTTGGCCGTCCATATCTCTCCTAAAATCCGATTAGTACCAGGCGGTCGATCAAACCATCCGAAAGGCACAAACGGGATTTGATATACTTTTCCCTTGCGGACAGCTTCCACAGTGCGCCACACTTTATCCGTATTTACATAGCGATAGGTAGACATGGTAATGCCCACGCCCGTCCAGCACAGAATTAAATCCGGATTCCACAAAAGGATTTGTTCCATAGAAACGGGCGTCATCCCGGAACCTGAGAGTTCATTCACTTCAGCCACATTGACTGCTCCCACCAAATCGATGATCTGACTATGTTTAGAGCCGGAAGGATCAGTTTTCAGTCCATTTTCCCCTTCAGCATAATAAACCCTCACCCTTTTTTCTTCCGGAATATATTTTGCCTTAGCAGCTATAATATCCAGATATTGGTG
Source organism: Bacteroidales bacterium (assembly GCA_015654535.1). GTDB lineage: Bacteria > Bacteroidota > Bacteroidia > Bacteroidales > Bacteroidaceae > Bacteroides. The sequence goes on along the minus strand of JAATGU010000117.1, from coordinate 21,303 downwards.
TACAAATTGTTTCATTCGGTCGGTTTGCTTGCGTCGATAAAGCAAATTACCCAAAGCATCAAAGGTCTGCGGATATTTCCCCATATCTATTTCCACTTGAAAAACAGGAATACCCGTCTTTTTACTCAATCTATCAGCCTCATCTTTGGTCTTATCATTGATATCGAAACAGGAAATGATAATATCCGGCTTTAACTTCATAATTTCTTCTACAGAACCATCGGTATAAGGCAGATTAATATAACTATTTTTCAAGAATGGTCGAGAAGATTTGTTCAGTTGCAGACTTCGGCAGACAGAAATATCGGGATCTACGGCATATAGCAAGATACTTCCCGGACGAGAAGTATATACTCGTTTAATGGTATCGGGCACCTGCATGATACGTCCGGCCATATCAGTAACTTCCCGAACAAGATTATTAGCCTTTTTTTGTTTGCAACCTGTAAAAAGGCAAAGTATCACCATTAAGATGACTTCTATCGTTTTATTTGAAGCCCTATGTTTCATGAATTGTCTGTTTTTGGTTTTTGAAATATAATCCAGGTTCCCTCTTCACTCCATTCAACGACACCTTCTATTTCAAGCTCCTTGAGAATCGCTACAAAATGCTCAGGAGGATTCTTTTTCATTCGGTGCTTTCGTTTTTCTTTCCATTCAGGATCAGCCGATCGTTGTTCATTTACTTCTTTAAGCAACTCAGCCGTACCAAATCCACCTCCGATGTATGCCCATCCTCCCGGTTTAATTATCCTATAAACTTCGGATAATCCTTTTGGTTGATCTTCCCAAAAGAACACTGAACCGCGACTCGCCACCAAATCAATGGAATTATCTTCAAAAGACATCTCTTCCGCCCTACCCTGCATTGCATTCACTTTATGAGAAACGCCATTCTCCAGACTATTCTTCGCCACCAATTTCACACACTCTTGCATCAGATCATAAACCGTAACCTGTAAGTTGGTGATTTTAGCCAAAGAAATACCTAACATTCCAGGACCTCCACCCAAGTCAACGCATTTACCCTCTGTTATCTGAGTCCTTTCTACAATCTGACTAGCGATAACCGGATATACTTTCTTGAAAAATCCATTCATCACTTTTTCGTCATATTCTTTTGCATTCATTGTGTACATACATTTTTCTATTTTAAGTACTTACATTATAACAGGAGCACATATTTTCCTTGAAGGAGCAAGCCCATTGGGAGTATTGAATATTTGCACATCTACTCCGTAAGTCTGTCTTAAAGTATCAGTTGTTATTGTATTATCGGGGGTTCCTATCCGAAAAAGAGAACCTTTATCAAGAATAATCACTTGAGAGCCAAGCATAAAGGCATGATCTGGCGAATGAGTAGCCATGAGTATACCTACCGATTGTTTTTTTAATGTTTTAATCTTCTGGATAACCCGAATCTGATTTCCATAATCCAGATTGGACGTTGGTTCATCAAAAATCAGAAAAGAAGTTTCCTGAGTCAGAGCCCGTGCAATAATCACCATTTGCTGTTCACCTCCACTTAATTCGGGGAAAGATCTTTCTGCCAGATGGTTTATTTCAAGTAAATCTAAGTATGATTCCGCTATCATCCGGTCCTTTCGTCCGGGAGTATTGAAGTAACCTAAATGGGCGCTTCTCCCGAAAAGCACCACATCAATAACTTTATAAGGGAAAGGAGTATTATGTGCCTGTGGAACGTAAGCCACATGCCGGGCAAAATCTCTGGATGAAAAGTGAGTGATGCTTTTACCATTCAAACGTATTTCTCCTGAAAGTGGAGGCAAAAAGCCCAACACCGATTTAAATAAGGTTGTTTTTCCTACTCCGTTGGGGCCAATCAAACAAGTAACGGAATCTGGTTGAATGGTCAGATTAATATCGGACAACACTTTGTGACTGCCATATCCAAGATCGGCATGTATAAATTCAAACTGTACCAACTGCTTGTTTACCATGATCTTTTTGATTTTTTTAGAAAATAAATAAAAAAAGGAGCTCCAATAATGGACGTAAGTATTCCTATGGGAATTTCAACACTGCTAATGGATCTGGACAAATTATCGACTGACAAAAGAAAAATACCTCCCAATAAAAAGGAAGCGGGTAAAAGAATTCGGTGATTGGGACCGGTAATCATTCGAGTAATATGCGGGATAATTAACCCTACCCAACCTATGATACCACTGATCGATACAATGCTTGCCGTAATCAACGAAGCACAGACTATGACCAAAGATCTCAGGAAAAAAGTATTGATACCAAGGGATTTCGCTTCATCGTCACCAAACGAAAGAACATTTAATTGCCAGCTAAGGAGAATCAATGGAATAATACCTACAGCAATGATAGGTAGTACAATATATAAATCTTCCATCCTGATGGCGGACAAACTTCCCATTAGCCAATAAGTAATTGCCGGAAGTTTATCGTCGGGATCGGCTATATACTTAATCATGGAAATCAACGCTCCACATAAGGAGGAGATAATCATCCCCGAAAGAACCAGAACTAAAATAACATCGTGTATTTTACCAATTGACTTACTTATACTTACTGCAATCAACACTGCTCCGATGCCTCCGGCAAAAGATAATAACTGAATTCCTACAGGAGGTAGAGAAAGCAGAATAGCAGTAGCCGCACCCAATCCGGCACCTGCGGTTACTCCCAATATATCGGGACTAACCATTGGATTTCTGAACATTCCCTGATAGGAAGCTCCCGCAATGGAAAGTGCTCCTCCCACAGCAATAGCGGCTATAATTCTTGGTAACCGGATACTTAGCAAAACAATGGGTAAGTTTGTATCATAACTTCCTGTGGTGAAAAGGTAGGCATACAGCTCTTTTGGCACAATAGGATAACGGCCAATAGAAAGAGAAAGAAGGCTTAAAGCAATCAATATGGTAAAACTTATTGTTATAATAGCACTATTCTTCATTCGTTGTTGTTTAAATAATCAGTCTTTGAAACGCTCATCAGACCTTAGTCTTTCCAATGGAAGATCTTTATTCTTTTCAAGCCAACCTATAGTCACATTTTCTCGGTTGTCATACCGTGGATAAAAAGGCTTTATGTCTATCAACGGAGTACCATCAAGCATATCTACTTGCTCAATATGCAGAATATTTCCTTCTATTGAGATGAGCTTAACGGTAGACATACCAATAGCATTAGGCCTTTTAGGGGCTTTGCAAGCAAATATTCCACGCTTTTCCGTATCCATAAATGGGATTACCACAAGTTCATAACCGTTAATATTATGAAAACGATACAATAACGTGATATGTGAAAAACCTTCCAGATCTTTCAGTCCCTCCATATATTCGGGGAGTAGCTCAATATAACCTTTGATACCTTCGGCGGCAATAGGTTGGATGGGCATATTTTTAACATCCATATGAGGAGTATGTATGATGCCAATAGGATTGATAATGATCGGTTCCATATTCGTCTATTATTTATTGATATTTATTAGTGAATTATTTCGGCTGAAATCAAGGTGTTTGCCTGCTTTTTAGAAAGCTTTAAATGATAAAATAAAGAATAAAAACGGACGACTTCTTGTTCCAGATTAATATCCGACAGCTCGGGATACAACGTTGAAGCCAGCCATTGAAGGCCCATTAATCTGTTAATACTGGGGGGACGGCCTATCCAGTTGAACGGAGCATTGGGAGTAATTACAATTCGCTTGTTCTGAACCGCCTTTAGCCGACTCCATAGTTTATCCGAAATAATATGGTGAACCAAATCTTCTTCTTTGGTACTTTGAGAACGGCTATTGACGATGATATAGTCGGGATTCCAGTTTAGAATTTGCTCAAAGCCTATCGACATTTGCTTGTAACCAAATGCTTCATCAACAGTTGCACAGTTTTTCACACCAGCCAGTCGAAGAGTTTCGGAATGTGTGGACAAAGCAGGAATTGTCTGCAAGCCATTATTACCTTCGGCAACATAAGCAGTAACTGGTTTTTTAATTTTATTCCGAAGCGAAGTTGCCCAATTCAAAGTTTCCCTGCAATAATTCATCCGTTCTTCAGCCTGCGGTTTACAGTCTAGTAATTTTCCCATAAAAGCATAAGAATCGGGAAGTTTCTCAAAGTCAAGAGAGATAATGACAACAGGGATACCTGCTAATGCACCAACTTCTTCAAAACCTTTAATATATTCCGGTGTGGTAAAATTGAATAATGGGCATAAAAGGATATCGGGCTTTAAACGGATCAACTCTTCAGCATTCACTTCCGAATGTCCGTTAAAGATACGTCCCAGAACAGGTAACTTCTGAAAGTGTACGCTCGTATATGGTTTCTCTTTTTCAGTGCAAGCGGTGTTTCGGGCAATGATCTTTTCCGGTGCCAGAGAATACATAAAAAACGTGCAAGCTTCATCCGAACAAAATACGGTTGAAACTTTTCTGGGAATCCAAACCTTTCTACCTGCCATGTCCGTGATCTGTATCATGGACTTTGTATTCTTAGCCTGAGCTCCCTCTTTCTGCTTTCCCCTGCATCCTGCCATGGCGACAATAATAAACAAAAGAACAGATATCCTCAAAAACGACCTTCTTATTTTCACCATTACCTGAATTTTTAGTAAACCATAGAAAAGTGTAACTTTCCCTTTTTTTGTTCAGTAAGTTTGCATTGAATAATCTCACCCGGACTAAGCATATTATTGTCCGCAACTGCCCGAATTTTAAATTCATTTTCAAACTCATCTTTTATCACTATGAAATGAATTTGCCTATCATTGTAAGTTACAGAACCAACTCTTACAACAACAAAAAAATAGGCAATGCCTTCTTTATAATAAGGATGCATCAATTCCATTATTTCATTGCCTGCACAGCCTTTTTCCCGGACTCTGGCCATCAAGATAAGTCCGGGAGTTAGTCTATAGGAACGATAATCACTTGCTTCTATTAATCGAAACTTTCCTTCTTCATTTCGAAAAACAAAATAAGTTTGATCGTCCAGACAACTTTCGCTAACAAAAGAGAGTTTCTCATAACTTTCAGCCATATCGGACTTCTTTTATAAAGTAAAAACAACAGAAGTGTAACAGCTACGTCCGGGCATTGGATATCCTTCCGCCACCTGATAGTTCTTATCGAGTAGATTATTCACTCCTCCCTCCAGACGAACCATTTTTTTATATATACACCAGCCTCCTTTTAAATTAAGTAATCCATATCCCCCTACTTTTGTACCATCACTACTTGAATATCTATTGGAATAGGTTTCAAAGTTTAAATCTACGTAGGAATTATTTTTAAAGCTATAAATAAGATCAGCCTGAAAAGAATGATCCGGCACTCCAACAAACTTGTCCTCCGGTACGGTTATATTCTTTTGTCTCACATAAGAGTAATTTGCCCGAATGTCTAGTGGCTTAATTATTTTATAGGACACGGAAGCATCCATACCATAATATTCGGCCTTTCCGGTATTCTGATACTGATAAATGGTAGCATCGGATGCATCTACCCCATATACACTTAGAATCGCATCTTTTAAACTACTGTAAAACAAGCCCAAATCAAAGCTCAACTTATCACTAATCATTGTATGAGAATAGTCAAGTGTATAGTTCAATGAGTTTTCATCTTTCAGTTCAGGGTTTGGAATACTTTTTCCAAAACTTTGTGAATACCTGTCTTTCATGGTAGGGAAACGAGTTTTATAAGAAATGCCAGCCCTGATCTCACTTAAATCCGACAAATGGTAAGAACCACTCAATTCACCATTATAAGCGGTGGCGCTATTCTTTGGATATTCAGTAACATTATTCTCCTGATCAAGATATTCAGCATTCAGTCCTTTCTGATAATTAAGGCTGACTCCTCCTTGCAGTGTAAACTTATCAAGAGTATACCGATCTACCAAGCTAAGAGCTGCGCTCTGATCTGTCATTTGTACCACAGGATTTCCCACATTATGTTCTTTATGATCATCATATTTGTATTGACCATCCAGCATCAGAATATTTTGATTGAGCGTGTATGATAAAGTGGCTATTCCTCCCAAGCTATAGTCATCATAAATACTGGTAAAAGCATATTTCTTCTTTTGAGAAGAATAAGTGGCATCATCGTAACTTTCGAGCGTATTGTCAAACTTATCATAGAAAATCCGTGTTTTAAGTTTCATATCCGAGGACAGTTTACTCGTTGATAAAAAATAGTAACTGTCCTTATCATAAACAGGGAATTGCCAGAAACGGGCAGTTCCATTCGTTCCCAAATAAGGAGGAATACCTTTCTCACCATCGTGCTTCACATAAGAAAAAACATATTCATGACCTTCGGCTGGTGTCCAACCAATCTTTGCCGAATATTGGGCTGTCTTTTTATAAGAATTATCCAGATTATCTCCATCTTCAATCGTTGTGGTAGCCTTATAATCATTGGAAAGTCTGAAATCATGCTTGTCAATAATTGCATAAGCTCCTCTTATATAGAATTTATCTGTGGCATATCCTAAAGATAACAAACCATTATATTTTCCGTTTGTGAAGGTTCCCAATTTTGCTTTTACCGACAATCCTTCATTTGGTTTTGCCGTAATAATGTTAATTGCCCCACCCAATGCGTTAGGACCATAAAGCATGGTGCCCACACCTTTTACCACTGATATTTTAGCAACATCCGTTGCCATCAACATATCCAGATCCAGCGTACCATCATACGGAATGTAAATAGGTACTCCATCATAATAAACAGGAACCTGCTTTTGATTAAAGCCACGAACAAAAATCTGATCGGCTTTTGCACCCCGTACATTGAGCACACCCGGAAGAAGATTGAGCGCATCCGCAATATCTTCCTTTTCATGCATGTCTATCTCTTTAGAAGTAATCATTCCCTTTTTGGCTATAGGTGAATTGCCTACTACCACTACCTCACCCAATTCTTGCTTTATATTGATAGAATCATTCTTTACCTGAGCAAAAGAGGGGGACACACATAAACAAAACAAAGTGCTGCTCACTATTGTCAGCTTCATGCAATCATCTAACTTAAACATAATTTGGTTTCTTTGATGGTTTCACTTTTAAATTCTATATAATCTTTGAGAATATATTTCCCTACAAACACTACAAAATGAGAGGGCAACGCATCTTCTTCCGCCATTAATTCCACTAAATCGGCGCAATCTCCCAGGTTTGTCTTAATCAACTGGCCTGTTTCCAACGAAACATCACAGCAAATTGCCACTGGCATATCATTCCCAAGCTCATTCTCTTTTAGCAATTTACTGATTATAGCAAATGTTTCTGCCCGCATTCCATACAAACAAACCGGAACACCACCTTTTTCAATGATATAGGCAAGATGAGAAACAAGGTGCACATCTTTTTCCAGTTCATCCGCCATAAAACTGATAAAGCCATTGCTCTGATCAATCTCAGTCAGATTGAGTTTCATGAGATTGGCAGCAGCCAAATGCGTAGGAACACCAGGAACCAATTCTACATCATATCCTTTAGAAATCAGATAATCAGCTTCCATTCCACCAGAATTATAGTTCATTGAATCCCCCGGCTTTATCCTGACCACTTTCTTCCCCGCTTCAAGATAATAAAGCATCCGTTGGAGTATCTCCTGATCGAAGATATCTATACCATTACTTTTCCGAAACTTCTTCTCTACCCGTTCACATAAAACTGTTGACGGTATTACGGTCAACGAGATTTCATCCACCAAACAATCGTATAAAACAACATCTGCCTGATTCAAATAATCCAGTGCTCTTTTTGTCATATAATCAGGATGACCAGGCCCTGTACCTACAATTGCAATTTGTTTAAATCTTACCATTCTGAAAAATATTAATTCGTGCTTTAAATTCTTTATAAGTATATCAATTAAATAAAGAACATCTATTATATCGATATGCAGATTAGTTGATAACGTCGTTATACTTAAAACAAATAACGTACCACAAATATAACTACATAAATATCAGCACTATATATTATAGTAAACATAGAAAAAAGAAATGAATAGTTACCTTAAAGTAGTCTTTAAAATTATGGATCTACCAAAATGTTGGATTATTTGTCGGAGTACTAAAAATTATATTTTTTTTACTATCTATCATTTATTAGCTATTCACACTTTAAATAAAACAAATAATATTTGGATGCTAAAAGTCATTTCTACTTTCCTCCATTCAAAGCAGGCATTATACATTAATAATATCTTGTACAAAACAATACATTCTTTTGTACAAGATATATAATTGTTTTGTACAAAAGAATGTATTTTGTTGTACAAGATAAATATAATATTTTAGGACATCATTTCTTTTATTATCTAAATTTCCTATGCGATTCTTTTTCAATCAAGAATATAATTAACTCTGTAACATAAATAAAAAAACTGTTCAGATAACCAAACAGTTTTTTTCATCAGAAATATTAATTATTTATTCTGCTTTTTGCCTCTCCACTTCAACAAGAACCTCTTTCAAGTCAATTCCTGATTGGGCAGCTATACCTTTTCCGCAGTTTTCATCAGCCTGATAGAATCGGGCTATGGCACGAATCTTTATATTTTCAGGGATGTCATTTATTGCGGAAGCTACATTACTATGAATACGTTTTTTCTCATCGTCCGGCACCAAACGGTATAAATCCCCGGGCTGAGTATAGTAATCCTTATCTTCACGGTGATTATAGTTATATGCATCACCCTCAAGAGGCAGAGCCGGTTCTATATACTCTTTTTGATCCACAGGTCCACCGAAACTATTAGGTTCATAATTTACATCACCACCATTATTGGAATCAAAACGCATAGTGCCGTCATGGTGATAATTATGAAATGGACAACGGGGCGCATTCACTGGCAGACTGCCCGCGTTTACTCCCAAACGATAACGCTGTGCATCAGCATAAGCAAAAAGACGCCCCTGTAACATCTTGTCGGGTGAATATCCAATACCCGGAACAACATTAGCCGGATTAAAAGCCGACTGCTCTACCGTAGCAAAATAGTTTTCAGGATTTTTGTTCAGTTCCATTATACCTACTTCAATAAGCGGATAATCTTTCTGGCTCCATACCTTAGTTAAATCAAACGGATTGAACCGGTAAGTCTTTGCATCTGCTTCGGGCATAATCTGCACACACATCTTCCAACGGGGAAACTCCCCTGCCGCAATGTGATTAAACAAATCTCGCTGTGAATATTCACGATCTTGGGCAACAATAGACGCGGCCTCATCATTGGTGAAGTTTGCTATACCCTGCATGGATTTAAAGTGAAATTTTACCCAGCAACGCTCATTAGCGGCGTTGTAAAAACTAAACGTATGACTACCAAAGCCATGCATCTGACGAAGATTACGCGGGATACCTCTGTCGCTCATTAAAATCATTACCTGATGAAGTGACTCGGGAGATAGACTCCAGAAATCCCAAGCAGCCGTATTGCTACGCAGGTTAGTTTTCGGATCTCTTTTTTGGGTATGGATAAAATCGGGAAACTTGAGTGGATCACGAATAAAGAATACAGGGGTATTATTTCCCACCAAATCCCAGTTTCCCTCGTCAGTATAAAATTTCAGAGCAAATCCGCGTACATCTCTTTCTGTATCAGCGGCACCGCGTTCTCCTGCAACTGTGGAAAAACGAATAAATAAATCGGTCTTCTTTCCTATTTCCGAAAAAATAGAAGCTTTGCTATATTTGGTAATGTCATTCGTTATAGTTAGTGTTCCGAATGCGCCAGACCCTTTGGCGTGTACCACTCTTTCGGGAATACGCTCGCGATTGAAATGTGCAAGCTTCTCCATGTACCATGCGTTTTGCATCAAAGCCGGACCATGCGGGCCAGCTGTCTGGATGTTCTGATTGTCACCTACCGGTGCACCTGTTTCCGTAGTAAGTTTCTTCTTTTTGTCCATAAAAATTAGATTTTTGTAACTATGCAAATATAAAAAACAATCAGATATAAACAAATAAAATTATGTTAACATAATGTGAATAAGAAAACAAAAAATTCCGATCAGGTTAGAAAGAATAAAAAAAAGAAGGAACCATTCCATAATGGAATAATTCCTTTAAAAATATCAATCCGATTTAGGTGTTGAATTCTATATAACGTAAAAGAACATTATCTGGGAGAATCAGATTTTTGTCTTTTATTATCCGATGATCCTTTTTTGTCACGACTCGGAGAAGAATTTGATGATTTTCTACCTTCAGACGAAGACTTGATAGAACTTCTTTTTTCAGGAGAAACTCTGGAAGGGTTATCAGATCTTTTTGAAGGGCTATTATCACGGGATGATGCTTTCATAGGATTTGCTCTACCCTGCTGCCCCTGCTCATTTGAACGATTAGAAGGATTCACAGTTCTTTCTCTCTTTCCTAAATTATCAGGTTTAGAAGAACGATTGGGTTTATTGTTATCTAATCGTTTATCATTGCTTTTACTATTTCTGTACGCACCATTATTCTTTACCGATCGTTGGTTTATTGCACGGTTATCTCTTTTAGGAGCGGAAGATTTCATATTTCCATTACCCCTTCCAGGTCTTGCATTACCAAAATCCGAACGTCGGTTATTGCTATAAACCTTACTAGACTTAACACTGAACGAACCTTTATAAATATTGTGATGATATCTGTTGCGGTAATAGCTTACATTATTATTATGTGTACGATAATGTCCACCGGAGTATGTGTAGTAATGTTGGGGCATACCAAAAAAGAATTGCAACGGATTAGAATACGAAAGATAAATTCTAAACTTCCAAGAATTACCACTCGCATAAACAGGACGATAGAAATAGTCAATACTCAGGAATCGTCTATACTGCGAGCTGGTAAGTACCCAGCGAAGATCATCATTTCGAGTATCAAGATAACGGTAATAATTATCCATAGCCTGATCATCTCCATTTATCACATCATCCATTTGAGAACGAATGTTATAAATAAAGTCATAATTTATTTCATAGACATCATTGTATTGGCCTGTTGATAAGTCCAATTCATGAGCCATTTTATCCGTTAAAAAACGAGTGTCTTTTCTAACCTGATTTACGTTCATAGCATCCAGAGTTGTACTACTCATGGAAAACAAACCGATGGCGAACAGAATTACTAATAACTTTTTCATAACTTTACTTTTTTATAGAACATATCTTTATCTTCTATTTTCATGTCCATTGGATTTGTCGTATTTATTTTGATCTTTTTCTATTGTTTTACCCCTACTTCTGTTATTCTTATTATTCTGCTTGTTGACTGAAAGTGGCGTTGCCATCAATTTTTTAGGGTAAATAGCATGCTGTCTACCTGCTATTTTAGGATTTTTGTGAACTGCATAATCTTTATATGTATCTTTCCAATAAACATTTTTATTTTCCATTATCTGTTTAAAGCTATGAAATTTGGCAGATCCTGGCTTAATACCCTGTTTTTGAGCCAAAACGCCCCAACCTTTTGAACCACCATTTTGATGATAACTGGTATATATAGTATTAATTGGCACACCTAAAAAGTGACTTAATTCTATACCTAATATCACATCTCCCCAATTCTTATTAAAACCAATATAAAGTTCATTTAAATTTTTCTGAGAAATTCCATAATGCTGCTGGTACAAACCAATAATTTGATCATTCTTATATTTATTGGTATAATTTGATTCATTTCTGACAAAATTGCCATAATCATCCTGTGCATGCATACCAAGCGATGCAACAGCCATTGTTAATACTAACAAGATTTTCTTCATTACATTTATGTTTTAATTAATAACATTCTCATTCTATTTATATTTAAAATTCAGGCTGTTACATATGATATATAACATTAGAAATAAATATTTGTTTACCACGAGAGTTATAATAATAGATATTCACTTACATGCTACTCCCAAAAAGAAAAAAAATGATGAACAGGACCATGACCTTTTCCTATTTCATAATTAGCTCCACATAAAATTGCTTGGTTAATATAATCTTTTGCACACCTCACTGAATCATTAAGTGATAATCCATGAGCCAAAAAAGAAGCGATTGCCGATGAAAGGGTACATCCGGTGCCATGTGTATTTTGCGTTATGATCCGCTTCGAACGAAGTTCTATGATTTCTTCTGTTTCTGCATTATAAAAAACATCTATCAGCTCTTCATTCGATAAATGCCCCGCTTTGAGCAGAACGGATACGATACCATTGCAAGATAATCCTTTTATTACTTGTGGTAATTCCTCCTGATTATTGATCTTTTCACCCAGTAAAATTTCGGCTTCCGGTATATTGGGCGTAATAATTCTTACAAAAGGAATCAATTCATGTTTTAATGTATTGATAGCCTCATCACGAAGAAGTTTACAGCCAGAGGTGGCAACCATCACGGGATCTAACACTATATTACGAATATCATAGTTGGCTAGCGTTTTTTTGACCCCACAAATCAGTTCAGAAGAGTGGAGCATCCCTATCTTGATAGCATCTGCACCAATATCATCAAGAACAGATTTGATTTGTCCCTGCACAAATTCCACAGGAATAGGATACACACCCGTTACTCCTACTGTATTTTCATCGACTACTGCTGTAATGGCAGATGTCCCAAAGCATCCGCAAGCAGACATTGTTTTCAGATCTGCCTGAATACCTGCTCCCCCACTTGGATCACTACCCGCAATGGTTAATACTCTTTTATATTGCTTGTTCATAGTTCTTTACTTTTTGTATTTTCCGCTTAAGTTTAAATGCTGCATCTTTAGGATTTTCAGCCGACATAAAAACAAAATAACCGTCCCAACGAATTGAAACGGTCATTCTTATTTGAAATAATTATATATAAGCTAACTTTTACCGTTTCCCTACGCTGTTATGATACATTTCAGGTTTATAGGGTATAATCTCAGCTCCATCTTTCCATCAGACAGGACACCCCTAACAGTTTCTGTGCAAAAGTATATAATTTTTCTATTAGATAAACCAAAAAGAAATTTTATTTAATTCTAATTTGCGAGCCTTTTACTGTGAACCACATGATATATGCATAATAAACAAACAGGCAACAGAACACGGCTGTTAAACCTATTGATCCTTCAATAACACCCATCAGTGGCATTAAAACAGCTGCTCCAATAACTCCGGTATTAATAATTCCTGAAGCGGCTTTAGTATGAGGTCCAAGTTCCTCTAACCCTAAATTAAAAATACAAGGCCACATAATTGAGTGAAACAAACCGGTGATTATAAGCAACCAGATTGTTACGGGTCCATCGATAAATAGAGACAGAGCTACACAAAGAGCGCTTAGCGTTAAGGCAGAAAGAAGTACTTTCTTCGAGTCATACCTTCCTAAAACCACAGAACCACATGCACGACCTATTAACATGCCAAACCAGTATAAAACAAGGATGGATGTTGCCTCAGTCATATTCATTCCAAGAAACGAGAAAAAATCAGAAATAAATCCTGGAATCATTCCTCCTGAAGTTAATCCCAAACCTTCCATTCTTTGAGGCAAAAAACTCGGAATACCTATTTCCACACCCATATAGCAGAAAATGCCAAGTGCTCCTAAGAAAATATGCGGGTATTTGAATATACTTTTATGATAGCTTTTTACTTCTCCATTATTGCTGGTTTGCTCTTCTTCTTTAATAGAAGGTAATTTAAGCATCAGCAATATGGCACAAAGAACCAGGGTAAAGATTCCCAACCCGATGAATGGAGTCTGAATGGCTGATGCTGTGGGAGCTTGTCCGTTGTTAGAAACAATAAGAATGGAAACAAACATAGGAGCAAGAGTAGTGGCCAGTGAATTCAGTGTCTGGTTCAATGTCATACGGCTAGCTGAAGTTTCCTGAGTGCCCAATGCCTTTACATAAGGGTTCATAACCAGTTGTAAAAAGACAATTCCAATAGCAACGACGAACATACAACTAAGAAAAGCTGAATAGATAGACGACGTTCCCGCAAAAGCACCGATGGCAAAATAGTTAAGTATGAATCCCACGCCAATGATTGTAAGACCAAGAACCAATGTTTTCTTGTATCCTAACTTATTCATTAACATTGCCAACGGAATAGATAGCACGTAAGCTCCATAAAATGCAGTGTTTACTAATTGACCTTGTGCGGCATCCAGATTAAATGCCGCTTTACAGAAATTAATCATTGAGTTATTCATCGTAGTGATAAATCCCAGAAGGAAACTCACTACGAACATCACGGATAGTGCGAACGTAAAGTTCTGCTTTTGCTGATGAGTCATTTTTTTTTAGATTTGTTTATTATAAATATAAGATTTGTTTGTCGCTAATATTCGTTTGAAAATTTTCATAATATAATCCGGAAAGATTTCCTTTAAGTAGAAAAATATCTATCACTATTTTGCATAAAAAGCTGGTATTAAAGTGTGTAAATAAAATCAATTTATTTGGTATATCAAAACTATTTTGAGTAAAATTATGGGGAGTGTAGAAAGCGTTTTGTTTTTTTAAGAATAGAGCATACTAAAGAATGCTTAAACAAAGAGCTAAAGACAAAATATATCCTTTACATATTCAACGGCAAAAACATTTTTTATTTTAGGAAAATTCCTCTCAAAGAATGGGGATTTTCTCTGGTGAAGGGGATTTTATCACCCTACATTTGTCACAGAACAAAGAGATAGAGGTATTAACAATTAAAAACAGAGTGTTATGAAAAAGATAATTTTAACATTAGTTGCCATCATGATGGTATCAATGACTTCAGTTAGCATGGCTTCAAATAAGGGTAGACATCACAATGGTAATCGCACAGAAGTAATAGTAAGATATGACAATGGCAGAGACCGTGATTACCGACATGAAGATTACAGAGATGGAGATCGTTATATGCGTCCTGACAACAGAAGGTATGATAATTACAGAGATAACAGAGATTACGAAAACAGATACAGAGAAAACAGATATCATGACCGCAGACATCATCATAACAGTGATGCTAAAGTAGCTGGTCTAGCTCTTGGAGCAGCAGCTCTTATTCTATTAACTACATCTCATTAACTTTTTATCAAGATATTAATTAAAAATTTGCGGTAAGCGATGCATAACCAACCATCGTTTACCGCAAATTTTTAATAAAATAGTTGGTTAACAGATAAATATATTAAAATAAATTGCTATTTTTGACACGATAAGCATTTATATTGCAGGATTATGTGACATGTGACAAACATGAGAGGGAAATTTGGTGTGTTTTTATATGATTGGATTATAATTGATACAATAACTATTTTTGTTTAACCTTTAAAATCAAAGAAAATGAAAAAAGTAATGAAAAACCTGTCTTTTCTTTTAACTATTGCAATTATCTGTGTTTCGTGTGGTAATCCAAAACAGGTGAAAACCATTGAGAATTTAAAATCAGCCATTAAAAGCGAAACGAATGCTAATGCCAAGTATAAAGAATATTCTAAGAAAGCGACTGAAGAGGGATACCCTAATATCAGCAAAATGTTTGCAGCAGCGTCTGCCGCCGAAGCGGTACATGTTAATAATCACAAAATTGCGCTTAAAAAATTAGGCCTCAATTATGATGCAACTCCCGAATCCTCTAAATTAGATAGCACAATTATTAATATTCAATCAGGAATAAATGGTGAAACTTACGAAGTTACCACTACGTATCCGGAATTTATAAAGATAGCACAACTCGAAAAAAATAAAGGAGCTGTTAAGTCCTTTACCTGGGCTCGTGATGCGGAAACAAAACATGCCAAAGTATATTCAGAAGCACTTGATATTCTTAAATCAACAGGGAGTGATGCTAAGGTTTCAGCTACATGGTATATTTGTCCCAAGTGTGGAGACATTTATAACAGTATAGATGGAGTTGGGAACTGTGAATTATGTGGAACAACTAGTAAAATATTCAAAAAAATATAACCAATGGTAATACTAAATCTACGGTAAACAGTACACGTCCGAATGTCGTTTACCGCAGTTTTTTATAATTGCGGGGACAATTAAATAACTAATATGTTATTTTCCTATAATATAGGCACTTAATTAGAACAAAACGATAAATTAAACCTTATAGTTAATATACTTTTCAGTGATATAAAATTAATTCATAAAAAATAGACAGTATGATGGACGGATTTGGAGGCAACAATTGGGGATTAATTTTAATCATCGCTATTTTTGTTATTATAATTGGAATAATTGTTAAGGTTCGGGCTAAAAGATAAATGTGATTATACTCAAACTTAACAACGGTTGAGTAAACCTATATATACATCTGATGCTAAACAGGATTCAATAATAAATTCAAAACAAGTTTTTATAATCGGGATGAAAGTACTGATGTTTCTTTATCGTAGCTTTTCCATAATTAATGGCATGGCGTGGACAAATATTGTAGCAGGCAAGGCAAGAAGTACAATGATCACCCCATATTGGCTTGCCATCCACTTTTATGTTGTGCGTAGGACAATCCTTTTCACATAATCCGCATGCAATACAATCGTCTGTAGCATAAAAAGGTTTGGCAGTAACTTGAAATTTATTAAACAGCGGATTTATGATTCGGCTTTTCAAAAAAGCAAGGCTCCCCTTCTTACATTCAAAATGCATTTCAGTACGATCTGATAATATTCCATTTATTCGTTGAACCTCTCCAACTGCTTCCCTGAGTTTTTTCTGCTCCAGCTCTTTCGGATCTGTATCAAAGCCTGGTAAAGAGACATAATTATTAGGCATAATAACTGAGAAACCAGCTTTCCACTTCCAGTTTTTCGTATAAACAGATTCCTTCATAATTTGCAAAGTCAATCCAGCCTCATCTCCGCAAGAACAAATAAAAAAGATATAATGATTCTGATAATTTGTAAAACTTATCTTCTTTATAAATTCCAGCACAATGGCAGGTGGAGCCCATGAATATACTGGAAAAACAAAACCGATTATCTCCGACTCTCCTAAAGTATAGTGCAGCATTGCATCACGACTCGCCGTCTCATCTGCAATGGAAATCATCTTCTCCTGTTGATAAACGGACACTTCACGAGCAATCCATTTGGAATTTCCTGTTCCCGAAAAATAGAATATCATATATATAATGTTTGCATTAAGTATTGTGCACAAAAGTATAATAATTATTATTAAGAAGCGCGGAAAAACGCACTTGTTTTTCTGCTTTTATAGGAGATAGAAACAAAAATTACGCACCTTATTATCAACTTATAATCCTTTTTTATAAATTTCTCCAAAAACCAACTGATTATTCATTCTTTTTTTAGTTACTTTGCAACCGTAAAGACAAAGGGGTGCCCCACGGAGGGCTGAGATTATACCCTGTGAACCTGACGCAGTTAGTACTGCCGTAGGGATTGTTACTCTATTTTTCTTCTTCGTCGCACACTTTGTATTTACACTTTTAAGTATTACCTTTTAAAGATGTAAATATGAAAGTACAAGTGAACAACAAGGAGACGGAGATTCTTCCCCTGTCTACCATTCATCAACTTACTATTACCATGGAACTCCCCCCGGCGGGTGTGGCTATTGCTGTGAACAACAAAATGATTCCCCGCGTGGAATGGGAGCAGTTTACCCTTGAAGAGAATGATCAAGTGGTGATTATCAAAGCTGCCTGCGGAGGATGAACGACATGAAACTTCAGTTTATCACGCACTTTACCGAACAATATTCTTATTTCGATTCTGCTCGTATGGCACTGAAAGGTGGTTGCCGATGGATTCAGTTGCGGATGAAAGATGCATCCACCGAGGTTGTGGAGGCGGAAGCTGTGTGTGTGCTGCAATTATGCAGGGAATACAGGGCGACTTTCATTATTGACGATCGGGTGGAATTAGTGAAAGAACTTGGTGCGGACGGGGTGCATCTGGGCAAAAATGACCTGCCGATAGCGGATGCAAGAAGATTACTTGGAGAGGGATTCATTATCGGCGGAACTGCCAACACGTTTGAGGATGTGCAAATGCACGTTCGGTCGGGAGCGGATTACATTGGGATGGGGCCGTTTCGGTACACTACTACGAAAAAGAACTTGAGTCCGGTCTTGGGATTGCAAGGATACATGGGTATTCTCTCTCAAATGAAAAGCGAAGGAATCTCAATTCCGGTGGTGGCCATCGGCGGAATTACACTCGAAGACATAGAAGGAATCATGCAGACCGGAGTATCCGGCATTGCTTTATCGGGTACCATTCTAAGGGCAACTGATCCCGTGGAGGAGACCCGGAGAATCATCAAAAAGATCAACAACGAATAAATACAAGAAGAATGGAAAAGTTAGTAATCGCGGGAAGAGAATTCAACTCCCGCTTGTTTCTGGGCACTGGAAAGTTTAACTCAAATAAAGCAATGGAAGAGGCTATTCTGGCTTCCAAATGTGAAATGGTGACGGTTGCCATGAAACGGATTGATATGGATAACCAAGAAGATGATATGTTGAAGCACATTGTGCACCCCAATATTCAGCTGTTGCCCAATACTTCGGGCGTACGAAACGCGGAAGAGGCTATTTTTGCGGCTCAGATGACACGGGAGGCTTTTGGAACAAATTGGCTGAAACTGGAAATTCATCCCGATCCTCGCTATCTCCTACCCGACTCGGTGGAAACGCTTAAAGCCACTAAAGAATTGGTAAAGCTTGGTTTCGTGGTACTTCCTTATTGTCAGGCGGATCCTGTTCTCTGCAAACAGTTGGAAGAGGCGGGCGCTGCCACGGTAATGCCGCTTGGTGCACCGATTGGTACGAATAAAGGTTTGCAGACCAAGGATTTTATCCGCATCATTATTGAACAAGCCGGAATTCCTGTCGTAGTAGATGCGGGTATCGGCGCTCCAAGTCACGCGGCAGAAGCAATGGAGATGGGAGCCTCAGCAGTGTTGGTAAATACAGCAATAGCCGTGGCGGGAAATCCGGTGGAGATGGCAAGAGCTTTCAGGCTGGCGGTGGAAGCGGGACGAATGGGCTTTGAAGCCCAACTTGCCGCTTCGGGTATTCTTGCTCAGTCAAGCAGTCCGCTAACCAGTTTCTTAAATGTATAATGAAACAAAAACACCGATGATGAAAAGTGAAATAACAAGAACTCCTTTCCCTAATTCCGAAAAAATATACTTGGATGGCGTACTTTATCCCATTAAAGTGGCCATGCGTAAAGTAAAGCTAACCGATACCGTAGAGGTGTTCAATGGAGAACGCACGTTTAAAAAAAATGGAGACGTGATAATTTATGACACGAGCGGCCCGTTTACCGATCCGGATATTCCCATTAATTTAGAACAAGGCTTGCCCCGATTGCGGGAAACGTGGATTAAAGAGCGCGGAGATGCCGAATTACTGACAGACATTACTTCGGAATACGGACGTACTCGCAGGACGGACAAAAGTCTGGATGCTTTCCGGTTTGCACATATCGCCCTACCTTACCGAGCAAAGGCGGGAAAACAAGTTTCACAGATGTATTATGCTAAACAGGGCATGATTACTCCCGAAATGGAATATGTATCTATCCGTGAGAATCAAAATAATGTGGAGCTGGGTATAGAATCCCACATCACGCCTGAATTTGTCCGAAAGGAGATTGCCGAAGGACGGGCGGTTCTTCCCGCCAACATCAATCATCCCGAAGCAGAGCCAATGATTATTGGCCGTAATTTTCTGGTGAAGATCAACACGAACATTGGAAATTCCGCAACTTCCTCGGGGATTGAAGAAGAAGTGGAAAAGGCTGTTTGGTCGTGTCGTTGGGGTGGAGACACATTAATGGACCTGTCCACCGGAGCAAATATACACGAGACCCGTGAATGGATTGTGCGCAATTGTCCCGTTCCGGTAGGTACCGTACCTATTTATCAGGCACTGGAAAAGGTTGATGGCAAGGTAGAAGAGCTTAGTTGGGAGATTTACAAAGACACACTTATAGAGCAATGCGAGCAAGGGGTGGATTACTTCACCATCCACGCCGGAATCCGCCTTCACAATGTACATTTAGCAAATAAACGTCTTACCGGAATCGTATCCCGCGGTGGTTCCATTCTGTCAAAATGGTGTTTGGTTCACAACAAAGAGAGCTTTCTTTACGAGCACTTCGATGATATTTGTGAGATTCTTGCCCAATATGACGTGGCTATCTCGCTGGGCGATGGACTTAGACCGGGAAGTATTCACGATGCCAATGACGAAGCACAGTTTGCCGAACTGGATACATTGGGTGAATTGGTGCAGCGGGCATGGAATCACAATGTGCAAGCCTTTATTGAAGGGCCCGGACATGTGCCTATGCACAAGATAAAAGAGAATATGGATCGGCAGATCTCCGCTTGCCATGACGCGCCTTTCTACACCCTTGGACCTTTGACCACGGACATTGCTCCGGGATATGATCACATTACCAGTGCCATTGGTGCCGCGCAAATTGCCTGGCTGGGCACAGCTATGCTTTGTTACGTCACCCCGAAAGAGCATTTAGGATTGCCCAACAAGGAAGATGTTCGTGTGGGGGTGATTACCTATAAAATCGCCGCACATGCCGCCGATCTTGCCAAAGGTCATCCCGGAGCGCAAGTACGGGACAATGCCTTGAGCAAAGCTCGTTACGAGTTCCGCTGGAAAGATCAGTTCAATCTCTCACTAGATCCCGAGCGTGCTCTGGAGTACTTTAAGGAAGGTTCACACGAAGAAGGGGAATATTGCACCATGTGCGGCCCTAATTTCTGTGCCATGCGATTATCGCGTGACTTGAGGCAGTGCGTAAAATAAATCCTTCTAATGATATTAAAAACATTTTGTACAGAAGATCCTTTTCTTCTGTACAAAACAATGAATTCATCCGTACAAAACAATACAATCTTTTGTACAAAAATTAAATAAACTAACTGCACATGTTTTCAGAAGAATTAGAATCTATCTCTTGGGAAGACTCTACAAGAGTCATTTATTCCAAGACATCCGCCGATGTGGAACGTGCCCTGACCAAAGAACACTTGGATGTTAACGATTTCATGGCATTAATCTCTCCCGCCGCCGAGCCTTATCTGGAGATAATGGCTCAGTTGAGCCGCCAATATACCTTGCAGCGTTTCGGCAAAACCATCTCCATGTTTGTACCGCTCTACATTACTAATTCATGCAACAACCATTGCATCTATTGCGGATTTCAACACAATAACCCCATTGCACGGATTATTCTTACGGAAGAAGAAATAGTGAACGAGTATAAAGCAATCAAGAAGTTGGCTCCGTTTGAGAATATCCTATTAGTGACAGGAGAAAATCCAGCTGCCGCG
>JAATGU010000133.1 GCA_015654535.1 Bacteroidales bacterium | reverse complement strand
TTTTGGTTACCATTCAGCAAAGTCTTCGCAAGGGTGAAGTGGTTCGTTTGGGTGATTTGGGAAGTTTTCAAGTAGGAGTTCGCAGTACCGGAGCGGATACCGCGAAAGAGTTTGGCTCGTCCTTTATCAAAGGAGGAAGAATCGCTTTTCGTCCTGGTAAGTTACTTACCAATATGTTGAAAACCTTGGAATATGGTCAGGTAGCCAAACTTCCGGTAAAAGAAAAAGCTCCTGAAGCAGCTCCGATAGCTTAATAATCAATTCATAAAAACACTGAAAAAGATGAAGATTATTGATCAAATTCTCAATGCCTTTATGGCAATTCTTCCTTTCCTGAAAAAGAAAGGTGCGAAAGAGGTGCAAGATTTTACTGACCTGGTAAAGGGTCAGTTCGACTATCTGATGGAGCAGATCACCAAGTTTGAAACCGATTATTTTGACCTCTCCGAAAAGGTGCGGCAGATGTATCAGGAGATGATTACGCTGAATGCCCAACTTACCGAGGCACTGAAAAGGCAATGCACCGTTCAGGATTGCAAAGAGCGTCAATAAAGCGGGCAAGTAGATGCGAACCATCAATCTGATAGTAATTCACTGTTCCGCTACCCGTGAGGACAAGACCTTCACGGAGAGGGATGTGGATGTTGCCCATCGTGCCAGAGGTTTCCGCTGTGCCGGTTATCATTTCTACATCCGCAAAGACGGAGCCATCAAAACCATGCGTCCGCTCCGGGAAGTAGGAGCACACGTACTGGGCTATAACGCCCACAGCATTGGCATCTGTTATGAAGGCGGACTAGACAAAGCCGGCAAGCCGGCGGATACCCGTACCCCGGAGCAAAAGCATTCCATGCAAGTGTTGGTACTCACGTTAAGGAAGGATTTCCCCGGTTGCCGGGTAACAGGTCACCGGGATCTGAGTCCCGATCGTAACAAGGACGGGGTGATAGAAGCCAACGAATGGCTTAAATTCTGTCCCTGTCTTGAGGTAGGGAACGAGGAGTGGAGTAAATAAAATCCCTCCCGTCGTTCGGCTTTGTCGGATAGCGGGAGGGATTTTTTATAGAATTTATTTTAGTTTTGCGTGATTTTCTCACGGATAGTTGGTTTGTATATGATTAAATACTATATTTGCGCAGATACTTAATAAATCCGAAGTTATGATACTTAGATTCTCTATAAAAAACTTTTTGTCTTTTTATAAAGAGACAAAGTTTGATATGTTTCCTAATCCTAAGCGCACAACCTTTCCCGACCATGTTTACAAGGATGTGAAAATACCTCTCTTAAAACAGGCTGCTATATACGGAGCTAACGGATCAGGCAAATCTAATTTTGTTGATGCATTTTTTTTCTTAAAATTATTTACCACTGAAAAAGATTTCTTGAAAGAAAGTATGATTGAAAGGAGTAAATTCCGATTGGTTGAATCTGAAAACAGAGAACCCATCTCTTTTCTTATAGAATTTTACTATCAGGGGAAATACTTTATTTATACAGTTCAAATCAACTCAAATAAGATTGAACAGGAAGAACTGTATCTATCAGGACTAGGTGAGAAAGAAAATGAAATTATATTTAAACGTTCGGGTGGAAATTTTAGCGCACCTTCCGCTGAAAATTTTAGAGAACTAAGAGAGGCAACGGAAAAATTGATTCGTTTGAATCCTTTGTCCTCACTGCTTGCTTTAAACACGGAGTTCCCTTTATTTAAAGATTCTCGTGCTAAAATTGCTTATAAATGGTTTAATGAACAGCTGGATGTCATAAAAATAAATAGCACCGTTCCTATGTTGATTGATTTAATGTCAGCCAATAAAAAGCTATTAAATTTTGCTAATGAAATATTTTCAAAAACTGGAGTAGGTATAGGTTCGGTAAAAATTAATAGTCAGCCATTTGACCAATGGATATCAGATAAAGATGAAAACTTGAAAGAGGTGTTGCAAAAAAAAACGTTGAAACCTAATATGGGATTAGTAAGAATTGAGAACAATAAAAATCTTTATTCTGTCTCTTTGGAAAAGGGAATCAGAACGGTAAAAGAATTTATCTTTGAGCAGTTCGGGCAAAATGGTTTTCATGGAAATATGGGAATACAAGATCAATCGGATGGTACGGTTCGTCTTTTAACGCTTATTCCAGCTTTATTTAATGCGGTGGAAAACAAAAAGGTTGTATGTATTGATGAATTTGATAATAGCATTCACCCCACATTAATGATGGCTTTAATGGAATATTTTTCGGGTATACATACAAATGGGCAACTAATATTTACAACTCATGAGACTTGTTTACTTAATCAGCAGAAATTTATGCGTCCGGATGAAGTTTGGTTTGCAGAGAAAAACGAAGGTGCTACCCGAATGTATTCTTTGAATGACTTTAAAGAGCACAATACTATTTCTATAGAGAAAGGTTATTTGCAAGGACGTTACGGTGCTATCCCTTTTATTGGAAATTTGGGAGAGTAGTAAATGATGAAGAAACAACTTAGAGGATATACAAAACCAGATGCCAGTTTAGAGCCTAAGGAAAAAAAAGTCAATGCATTTGACGTTTCTCCGCGATTAGAGTTAGCACAGAATTCTATTATTCCTTTAAATGATGCCTATGTAAAGAAGGACGGATATCTGAGTCCGGCTCTATTTGTTATTGTTTCCGGTGGTGAAAAACGAGAAAAAGATTATTTCAAAATCATCTCCAAAATAGAAAGTTTTCCCAGGATAAAGATTTGTTTTGTGGCAAATGACAGAGACACTGGGGAAGGTGGACTTTCTCCTTTAAAAATGTTTGTTGAAGCTAAAAAAATAAAAGATGAGTATGCCGAAGGAAAACCAGATGATATAATTGATCAGATTTATTTGCTTTCTGATGTAGACGATTTTATGGGTGAATTATTGAAAATTAAGCCCCACTGTGTAGTAGAAGATTTGAATTTGATTGTTAGTAACCCTTGTTTTGAAGTATGGTTATATTATTGTTGTTTCAGTGATAAGCCAGATGATTTTCATATGGGTGAACCTTTAAAAGTAAGTTTGGAGCTTAAAAGGTATTTGAACGAAAAGAAGCCCGGTGGCATAAATCCGGTAACTTCTATTTTCTGTATCCAACATGCCATAGAAAATGCTGAACAGAACTACAGTGAAGATAAAAATGGAATACCAGTCTTTTTCTCAACTAATATGTTTCTTTTGGCAAAGGAAATTTATCCTTTAGTTGAGTCTGAATTACAGAAAATGAAAATAAAGGTAAGCATTCGGTGAACCCCGTATTTACTTCCTAATTTCATCTACTTACTTTTGTCTAAAAATTAAAAGACTATGATGACAAAAGTGCAATTCGAAGGGGTATATAGCCGTTTTAAAGAATCCGGTTTGAACGTTAGAGA
>JAATGU010000068.1 GCA_015654535.1 Bacteroidales bacterium | reverse complement strand
TTGATTGTCTCTGTACATTTCACCTGGCCATTTATATCAAAAAGCTGAATAACGAACGGAACCACACTTTTTCTACCAAATGCAATAGTAAGATTGTCTTTAACCGGATTGGGATATATACTCAAAGTTTCGGAGTCTAATGCTATTGTACTTGTTGGAATTCCAGAATAGGACAAAACAATATCATTGCCATCTCCTCCTTTATACGTTATTGTGTAATTAAGGCCATTGATTGTAATGATTGACTGCTCCGTCAAATTCTTAAATATACCGGTTACGGCTGATGCACTGGTATTCTTTACAATCATAAAGTTTGCCCCTGAAGCAGCAGCAGCAGTTAAATCATTTATAGAAAGTACCGCATTATTGATCGTAATTCCGTTAGTTATAATCGTGTCCGACGAAGCAATGCTACTTTTAAGATCCACTTTATAGGTTGCATCAGCATTTAAAGTAGTAAACGCAGTGGTAGTAAATCTACCTATGGTACCATCAGTTCCTGGCACAAATGCAGCACCACTCCCTAATCCTGTACCAATAGTAACTGTTGCGATACTTGTTCCAGTACCTCCAAATGCTCCTGCCCTGACAACAATTGGGCTTTTAAATGTACTCGCAGTCATAAGCAACGTTCCTTCTTGAACGGTTGTAGAACCCGTATAAATATTATTTCCACTAAATGTTAAGGTTCCTTTTCCCACTTTTTCCACAGATAATGTGGAGCCGTTTACACTGGCCATGGTACCCTGATAATTAGTACTCGTACCCAATGCACCAATACTTATAAGCTGCAAGCCCGGAACATCACTACGGATATACCCTCTACCTGTAAGAGCTCCCAAATTCAAGGTCCCGTTTGCAAATTTTATACTCTGGCAATCAGTACTGTTGGCATCCAAAAGCCAGGTGGCATTCTTACTACCGGATTCCGGAACCATAAACGCTAAACGATGGTGTCCACTCCGCATCTTGGTTGTAAAAGTTCCTGAATAGCCACTGTTATCTCCATACAGTTGCAAAGTAGCATAATTATCTGCACCGTCATTCACAATATTACCGCTTCCCGTCAACTTGCCGTACAGATTAAGATTTCCCATACGTTCATAAAAGTATCCTGTTTGTCCAGCTGGAACATTAATATCATTGTACAGTGTTGCAGCATCAGCAGTTGCCATAAGGGAAGTGGAGAGTGAACCTCCGTTCATAATAATTGTACCTGTTCCCAATGGCCCGGAAAGAGGAGCTCCGGAAGTTCCTGTGCCAATACCGGTTACCACAATACCGTCTGTCGATCCCCATAAATATCCAATTGTTCCTTTTATGATTGTATTGCCCGAATAAGTATTATTCCCCGTCATATAGAGAGCAGATGTACCCCTTTTTAAAATACTTCCTAATCCGCTAACGACCCCGGATAATCTGAGACTCGAGGTGTTTGCATATACGTTCAACTGATTTGTCAAAGTCAAAGGCATAGTCAGAGTATCTGCTGCTGCAGAATTATTCACCAAATCGTTTTTTAATATAATGCCATTCCCTCCAATATTATAACTACTGCCGCCTGAATTAAATTGAATTCGGGAGGCCTCCATCCCTACAATATCATTTATCAGAGCAGTTGTTGAAGATGTACCGAATGAAATTATAGCCGGATTCACAGGAAGTGTATTTTCAATCCAGTTGGAAGCAAGATTTAGTGTATTACCGTTTGACGTAGGACTCCAAGTGACACTACTTGATCCCGGTACTCCAAATACTTCAATAGAATTGGCACTTTCCTGCGCTTTACCCATTGAGGAAATGACATAATAATAGGGGTTACCACTAGTAACATCGGCATCGGTATAACTCTTTGTTGAAACAATATTAATTAATGTATAGGGGCCACCACTGACTGTACCTCGCTTAATCTTATAAGTTAAAGCACCTGGTGCTATATCCCAGGTTAAGTCAACTTGTCCGCTCTTACTAACAGCAACCAGATTGGATGGTACTCCAGGGGCAACTGAAGCGAAAACTTCATTAGAAATGTTACTTTCCAGTTCTCCGGACAATGCCGTTATTACATAATAATTATTTACCTCGAACTCAGGGCTGGCATCCACAAAATAAGTTCCAGTAATGCCTGATTGTATGGTAATATAAGGCCCCCCGGCTGTCAGCGATCGCTTAACCGTATAACTGGTGGCATCGGTGGAACTGCTCCAGGAAAGACGAATAGCCGTAGAATTAATCACACTTGCAGATAAATTGGTAATAGATGTCGGAGCAATATTGGTAAGAACATTTATTATCAACATAGACGTGCCGGTTCCGGCAGCGTTTGTAGCTCCCAAGGTTACTATGTTTTTCCCAGCAACAGCAGGCGTCCCTGAAATAATACCGGTGGCAGCATCTATATTTAGGCCTGACGGTAATCCGGTGGCACTATAACTTGCCGGTGTTTCCGTTGCTGTAACCGCAAAATTAAAAGTTGTTCCTACTGTTGCATTCACAGTAGTACTATTATTTATTTCAGGAGAACCAACAGGGAAAGTATTATTAATTGCTACATTGGCAAATGTAGCCGTATTTAGCACCGAAGTATTGTTTGAAACCGTATAGAGACCAATATAAACGTCTTCGGGAAGAGACATATATACAATGCATTATTGGTCCAGTTTACCCCATCCTGCGAATGATAGGTAAATACTCTGTTGCCGACACGTTCCAATTTGAGCCACCAAGGAGCTGTAAAGCCGGCATGAGCATAAACAGTTTGGGCCGAAGATCCTGCGGCACTTGAGCTCATACCACCTGCTCCAAGAAGATTTACAGAGACATAATTCGATGTCGTTGAAAGCGACTCTCGGATTATAAGCCCTGAATTAGAAGAATTTATCGAATTACCCTCAATTTTAGCGATAATAGCCACATTTCCCTTTACCGGTTTAAATGTATAATTGGCAGAACTGGCAACTGACGTTCCGGCTCCTTGTAGCGTCCAGGTTCCTGCATTATATATGGCACTGCCTTTTATCCCTGTAGTGCCAATATCCGTATTCGTAAAATAGCTTACGGGGACAGTAAGTGATGACGGATATATAATGGGGGTCATAGGTGTAGCAGTTGATGCATCGGATGATTTATAATATAAAAACGACCATTCACCCTCATCCGTAAGTATCCGCATCTGATCGGTATAAGGCGTAGCCATACCTTTACGGAGCGAATAGGCTGCCTGAATAATATTATTAAATGGATGTTGATGACGGGCACCCGTAGGAATACCCCATCCGTTACCCCAATATACGGAATAACCTCCATAATTAGTAAATGTCAAACCTGTAGGATCTATAGCATAATGATTATACAATTCACCGATAGCCAGCAAACGGTTATCAAACTCGGCAAACATATCCACGCCTTGTTTCCAAGCTACCTCAGCACCCCAGCCAAGTGCCTGAATTTGTTCAAACCAATGGTCATCACGCCCCGTATCGCCAACCTCTCCATTGGGTAAACTGTTACGTAATCCACCTCCGGCGTCCATACGGTACACCTCAATCGCATCATTCCATTTGGCTTCATCGTCCAAAAAGGCAGCAATACTAAGGGCTATTTCTAATTGAAGGGCACCTTTATTACAATCTCTAAGCGGGCTCGGCACCCATGAGGTTGGATAAAGCACATTTGCAAAATAATTATTTACATGAGTCGTATTATCGGCTGTCCAACCGGAATAAGTACTCTTTAAAATATCAGCAGCCGGCACAAAATAAGGGGCATAATCACCAATGTCAAGCATACTTTCATTGCCACCCCAAGTGGTATTGGCAACCGCCCAACTATCCAGCATTTGCGTAGCTTTGGCGGCATACGCATCATTTCCTGTAAAAACCCACATAAAAGCAAGATTATGGATAGCAACCATATCATTTTTCCATGCACCGTTATTCAAATCCGGAGCACGAGTTACTGTGGCAAAAGGTCCCTGCATCGTATAAGTGAGCTTGGACTTTGAATCATTTAGTAAAGCTGTGTAGCCTTTTAACCAGGGATCTTTAGTAATATTTGCCTTTAATTGAGCCAGATCAGAGGAAGTAAACGGTATTCCCGGATGCACAAATGTTTTTTGCGCAAAAGCAAACATTGGAAAAAATAATAGAGAAAGAATAACAGTAATAAAATATATTTGTCGTTTCATATTGTACTAAAGTTTAAATGATTGTAAATAAACTCATATCTTAAAAACTGATTGATATTTCATTGGAGAATAGAATTGCGACATTCCTCCCAAAGTTGTGAAATCAACCGCTAAAGAATATGATTCTACCCTTTGAAAAAACATTGGTGGTTCTTATTGGAAAAGAATTCCTTAGAGGGCATACCTTCCTTTGAAAAATAATATTTTTTCCTATAAACTGTATTTTTGTAAAAAATCAAAGTATCTCCAACCTTTTCCACTTCCTGTTGAGAAACGTTTAAAATGATTAAAACAGCCATCGTGAATATTTTTCTGATGGCTGTTTAATGAGATTTTACCAACCCGGATTCTGTTTCAATGCTTCATTAAGCCTTATTTGCCCTAAAGGAATCGGAGCAAGATAATCGCGCTGAGAATAAAGCAAATTACCAGCTATTGTAGCAATAGAACGTCCGTAATCAGAGTCTGCTCCCTCATATACTCCGTAGGTTAATGGATATTTTAGGGGTTGATAAGCCAGTTGACCATGATAAGTCGCATCATTTGCGATAGCCGTCATGTATTGAGTGCCATAAACGTGGCGTCCCAGCTTTTGTCCACGCAAATTAATATGCGCTATTCCCCAGCGTTTCAGATCATTCTCGCGAAAACCTTCACCAAATAATTCACAAGCTCTTTCGCGTCGAATTTCGTCGAGCATGTTCATTTTTTTGCAGATGGTCTTGTTTTGTGCTTGATCCCACCAACCAGCATCCCACACATTTGCTATTAATGCATTAGTTAAAGGAGCCACTCCTGCACGAGCTCGGTTTTTATTGATGGAAAAATTTAGATCCTCGTCAGAAATCGAACCATTACCCAATTCTACAGTAGCTTCAGCATAGATCAAGTGTACCTCCGCAAGACGGATAAGCGGATAATCCGCCGATTCTGTATTTGCAGTAGATCTGAGGGCACCTTCCGGCATAAATTTCCGGCTACCATAGTTGTTGTTAGTCCCCCCATATAATGTGGGCACAAAAATCGCAGCTTTACTACTAAATGCAGGGTCATTAGCATTGTAAGATGTTTGTGGGTAAACCGGAGTAGGATAAGGCTGACCTGTTACTGCACATGCTATGCCATAAGCAGGATCACTCATCCACGACACTCTATCCGGCAAATAGGCACAACCTATAAATCGATAATCGCGATTACGAAATTCATCATAAAAATGAGAGAAGCCCAGGAATTGTGGATTATTCTGTGCATCAACCATATTTCCGGTATAACTAACTCGGATAGGTAAGCCGTTACGACAGAGGAACGATTCACCTAAATAGGTACTAATATTACCACCTTGCCATGCAGCTATTGAATGACCCAGATTTATACCACCTTGTTTGACAGTGTAGTCGTATTTTACACTAAATATGAATTCTTTATTCGTGGCTTTTCCGGCATTTTTAAAGTTGGAGATATTACCGCCATTATCATCAATATTAAACAGATAATAGTAACTCAGAGAATCGCACTGATTCCACAATTGAAACGTCCCCGTTTCCGCTTCCTGAATCACCTCTTTTGCCATTTGTTTGGATTCAGTCAACAAATCGGTTACAGAAGGATATCCTGAAGGTTTTGTATTTCCAGCTCCTTTTGTAGTACCATCGCCATCTAAGTCGTAGCTTATATTCGGCACATATTTTTCCCAAGTTGCTTCGTAAAGTAATACCCTTGCAAGAAACGATTTAGCAGCTTCCTGACTGACTTTCCCTTTATCTGTCGCCGTAATAGTTTTCTCTTGAGGAAGCAAAGGAATAGCTGCTCTAAGATCTTTGATGATAAAATCAGCCACTTCATATCTGCTTTTGCGAGGCCCGTATAGTATCGGGTCTATCGGGTCGGTCACATCAAACGAATGGTCAGCAATAGGCACGCCTCCAAAAGCTTGTAACAAATAGAAGTGCTGCCATGCACGGAAGAAATAAGCCGTCCCTACAGAGGCATTGATAGCTGTTTGATCTCCTGTGTATTCTGCAGCTTTTTCCAATAAAATATTGCAGTTTCTAATGTAGCTGTACGGTTTGTCCCAACGGAAATCGGATTCAACGGCAGATGCTCCACCATTAGAAGTAAAACCTGAAATATCCATACCTTGATCCATCTTATAATAAGTGGCTGCATTATTGTAATCTTTCCAACCTTCCAAATTATACAATGCGTTAGCCGCTTGTTTGAACTGATCGGAAGTTTTGTAGAAGATAGCTTCAGTACCTGACGATAGCGGTTCTTTGTTGAGAATATCGCTACAGCCTATCATTATCATTGTGAGTGCAAAAAACGAAAATACTATTTTTATACGTTTCATATTTTTTTTATTAAAGGGGTTTATAATTAAAACGTAACATCTAAACCAACCGAAAGCAACCGACTAAATGGAAAGGTATTGTTGGATGCTTCACCATATTCCGGATCATAGCCGTCTTTGATTTTGGTCCATTCCCACAAATCATCACCGGAGAAATAAACCCTTACTCTATTCAGAGCGATTTTTTTTGTTAATGCCGATGGAATTGTATAGCCAACGACTAAGGATTTCAATCGAATATACAATGAATTTTGAACGCTTACATCTTTATTTTGATAATTCCATCTATTGAAAGCTGCATCTCGTGATGCCACTGTATAAATTGCATTCGGATTGTCTTCCATCCACATTTTGCCCATAAAAGTGCTGTTTTGCAACGTATAATTGGTTACCCACGGAGCATAAAGATTGCCTGTTCTTAACACGACTTGTTTCCCAACACCCTGAAAGAAAGCCTGCACATCAATACCTTTCCATTCCAGTCCTGCTTTAATTCCAAAGGTCATATGTGGGGCTGCATCTCCCGCATAATAAGTATCTTTTGTAGTAATCGCCCCGTCACCATCCATATCAACAACTTTTCGGGCACCCGGACGAAGACGATTTGTTCCTTGTGTTTGCGGTGCCGGAATGATATTACCGGATTTAATTGCGGTATGTGCGGCATCTGCCCAATAGTACTTATCGTAATAAGCGTCTGCTTCTGCTTGTGTCTGGAAAATTCCATCTGTCTTATAAACATAAATCGCATTGAGCGGTTTTCCTATCAAACGGTTCGTGTTCTTACCCGGATCAGGTACATTTTGGCTACTCGTAAGTCGAAGTAATGTCGTTGATGCATCTGAAAGATAACCGCCAATATTGTACGTAACCGAACCAATTTTGTCTTTCCATTTTAGCGAAAATTCCCAACCATTTGTACGTAATTTACCATTGTTCGACGAAGGAGCTGAAGCACCAAGAATAGAAGGATAAGTTACACCAATAAACATACCATCATTCGTCTTTGAAAAATAATCGAATGAACCGGACAAGCGATTTCTCAGGAATGCAAAATCCAAACCTGCATCGTGGCTCAATATGGTTTCCCACGTACGGGTTGAAGAAGTTATTCCTCCAAGCGACAAAGCAGGTTGTGCGGCCAGCCCAGATCCGGTTCCAAAATAAGCGCTTCCAGAGGATAACGTGGCATATTGCTCATAATTACCAATTCCATCCACATTACCGGTTTTACCATAATCATAACGTACTTTCAGAAAATCAAGGAATTTAATATTTTGCATAAAGCTTTCCTCGCTGATAACCCACCCGCCTGAGATAGAATAAAAGTTTTTCCATCGTTGGTCGGGATGTAACTTGGATGAACCATCACGGCGACCCAAAAGATCAACAAGATATTTATTCTTAAAGTCATAATGCAAACGAGTGACATAAGATAAAAGGCCCCACGAAGTTTGGCCTCCACTTGCTCCATTATTAGTACCGCTTACCATTACATCAAGGTCAACTAAATCGGTTCCTGAGTATAATGGACCTTGAGAACGTGACGCCTTTACCTCTTTCCAGTTTTCCTCTTCGGCGGTTATACCCAACATGCCGGTTACATGATGTACTTCATTAAATTTATTATCATAGTTGATAAATCCGCCAAGTGTTTTATTTTCCCATTTGTTCATATCTTCAGTGAGTGAACCCGGGGATTGCCTGTTGGTTGTTGCAACGTCGGCCCAATCATAATATTGAATTTTTTGATAAAGTGATTGAATATTCTTTTCCACAGTTTTATAACCTCCTGTTCCTGAAACTGAAAGACCTTGTAAAAGTGGAGAAAGGTCAAATGTAGCTTTCAGGTTAGAACGTGAAGTAATCCAACCGGTTTTTATTTGTCCTCCGCCAACAAGTCCACCAACGGGATTACGATTACCAAATGTATCATAAAAGTTTCCTTTTGGCGTATAGATAGTCCAAAACCATGGATCGTACCAACCGGCTCCGACATCCGTACTGGGCGTTGTTATATCACGCTTTTCGTATGACATACCAGCTTCGATTTTCAATAATTTGCTCGCCTGATAATCCACATTTAAACGTCCACTGTATTTTTTTTCTCCATCTTCTGTTACTTTCAGTTGCGATTGGGCATCAGAATAACCGAGCGATGCCATATAGCTAAATTTATCGTCACCACCTGAAATACTTACAGAGTGCTTCTGTGAAGTTGCCTGACCGTACAACTCATCCGTTAAATAGTGATTCGGTTCATAACGGTAGGTTTTTCCACTATTTGTTAGGGTTAATGTCTGTCCACTGCGCAACGCATTCCACAGCACATCCCGATAATAGCTTTGACCATTAGCATCCACACCACCCAATACGCTACCAGTACCAAATATCCACCAATTGAATTGTGCCATGATATCATCTTTCGATGTTAATGTCGGATAGTTTGCCATAGCATCCCGGTATTGTGCTTCATAAAACATATCCAACCATTGTGAATTAGTAGTAAGAGGAGGTTGAATTCCGTTAATCGTAGTACTGAGCGAACCATTATAGGTGATTTTTGCTGCACCCTTCTTTCCTCGCTTTGTAGTTACCAACAATACACCGGCAGCAGCACGGGCTCCGTATATGGCTGCCGATGCATCTTTCAACACCGAGATATTTTCAATATCATTGGACGACATCTGATTAAGTTCATCCAGCGAACCTGTAATACCGTCTATTATCACCAATGGACTTGAATCTCCATTGATGGAAATATCTCCCCGGATTTTCATCGCAGCACCTTCACTACCAGGACGGGTAGAGCTACGGGTTACAACTAACCCCGGTATTTCACCTTGTAGGCTCACCGCAACATTACTGAGACCGCGATCTTTGAAGGCTTCTTCTCCCTTTATTTGGGAGATAGCTCCAGTTAATGATGCTTTCTTTTGAGTACCATAACCAACAATAACAACTTCATCAAGAGTTTGGGTATTTTCTTTTAAGATCACTTCTATGTTGTTGCCAGAAACAGCAATTTCTTTTTTTATAAAACCAATAAAAGAAATAATCAATGTTGATTTTTGAGCAGCATTAATATTAAAACGACCTTCAATATCAGTAATAGTCCCTGTAGAAGTTCCTTTTACCGATACACTGGCCCCGATAATTGGTTCTCCTTTCTCATCAGTTACAGTACCAGTCACCTTACTGTTCTGGGCAAAAGATACTACAGATGCACATAGCACCAATAGGCATGCAAAAACCATTTTAGCTAAAAAGTTCTTATTAACTTTCTCCTTTTTGTGATTAGTTTGTTTCATAAAATATTTATTAAGTGTTAACAAAATGTGGAAAAAAATATTCCACTAATACATTTATCCGAAAATAATTTCTTTTAGACCATTAATTAAGGCAATATTCCTTCTGTTAAAAATCATTTTTCATAAGCATTCTTTTTATATAATTTGATTAGGTTATATTTATATATTATACACATTGTCGAATATATGTACGCATTATTTTTCTTCCTTTCATCAAATGATTTTCTACTGTACGTTTACTTAGATTAAGCTCCTTGGCAATGTCAGCAGTAGTTTTATCATGTAAACGACTTAACAAATACACGGTTTTGCGTTGGGTTGGAAATGATTGTAGTTTTTCTCACTCAAGAGAAAGAAGTTCTTTGGCATAAAGGCTTTGCTCCGTTTCATTTGAACAGTTTACTGCATGATCATATATATAGGTGGTAATTTCTTGTTTTTTATAATATCTCCGTAGATAATCAGTCACGACATTACGGGCAATGGTAAATAAAAAGGATTTCACTGTATCTTCATGAAGCATCTTTTTATAATCTAATAAACGTAAAAATACATCTTGAGTTAAATCTTCAGCATCACATCTATTATAGTTAATTCTATAAGTGATATAACTTAGAATAATTGAATGGTATTCATTATATGCGCATGTGATAATGCATTTAGAAGTATTCGAGGTCTTTTCCATGATATCTGCTAACAGGTTACTTTTTTATGCAAGCAAATATACAAGCTAAAAAAAAACAAAATGAATTAATTGTTCATAATTCATCTCATAACATTATTTTAGACTAATTAGAAATTAAAGTCCTAATAATCAATGCATAATAAAGAAAAAAACAAAGAGTCTCAAATAATTATATTAGACTATTTGAGACTCTTATACTAAAAAAGTATTCCAAAAATCATTCGCTTGAAGAACCTATACTCTGAATATATTCATTAGGAGTAATACCAGTGCATTTTTTGAAAGAACGAAAAAAAGATGCCCGTGAACTGAATCCGCAACGTTCTGCTAAAGCAGTAAGTGTATATTTGGAACATTCCGCATCATTGGCCAATTTTTTAAATTCATCCACTCTATATTCATTAATAAAATCATAGTACGTTTGCTTCAGATGTTGGTTAAATACATAAGATAATGAATGAGAAGAACAATCGATGCCAAGCGCTAAATCGGAAATTTTTAAATCCGGATTAATATAGGGTTTCTCTTTCTTCATGTAGGCTACAAGTTTATCTACAATTAATTGGGTTTCTTCTTCATTTAGACGAGTATATTTATATTTTTCTTCATCTTGTTTCAATGAGTGTTGTCCTTCCTCAGAAGAAAATACGACTGGAGAAATATTCTCTTGTTGTAATAAAGGCAGACTTTCCGTTTTCTTTGCTTGTAGTTTACGTATATAAAGTCTTCCAATAAAAATAGATACTATAAAAAAAAGAATTATAATGGGCCATAAACTTCTCAAAAACAATGAATCAAGCTCAACATTCAAAACTTCTTCTGATTTTTCATCGCCTTGAATACGGACATGAAAGCTGTATTTTCCTACTGGTAAATCATAATAGGATACTTCATTAGATCCTACCAATGTTTGCCACTCGTCATCATGTCCTTCAAGTTTATATTCATAAATCATAGAAGACGGAGCACTATAAGTGAGACTGACAAATCGGAAAGTTAAATTATTCTGATCTTTTTTTAGAAACATTTCTTTTCTCGTCATAATCTCCTGCTGAAGGGCATTGTCAAGGGACTGGCCATTAACTAATAATTCTGTAAATACAATAGGATAAGGATTCCGTTTTATAGAATCCACCAAAGAAGGATTTACAGAAAGTAATCCTTTTGAATTACCGAACCATAAAAGACCTTTTGTGTCTTTATAACAAGCAGCTACATGAAAAATAGGATCGGGAATTCCATCTGTGAAATTATAACTATGATAAGAATCTGCATTCTTATTAATACTAATAATACCATTATCTCTGCTGAGCCAATATTTTCCTTTATTATCTTCTATAACAGACATAAAAGCATTACCAAACAATTTATGTTTCATTTCTATTCTGTAAAAATGACGCATAGCCGGATCCGATTTAAATATAGCTCCTTTATCGGGACAAAAGAAAAGATTATGATGAGAATCTTCGTAGATGTATCTGATTTTTTCCTTATTTATAAATCCTGGAGGAAAAATATTCGATTTAATACTTTGTGAAACGGGATCAAAAATGCAAAGACCATTATCAGTGGCGATCCATCCTTTTTTAGTCACGTCAAAACAAATATAATATACATTTCCTTCTAACAACTGAGAATTAGTACTTGTATATGTTTTTATTTTCTTTGTGATTCTATTGTAACAATGCACTCCTTGAGAAGAAGCTATCCACAAATTACCATTACTATCTTCTTCAAAATGAAAAATATGTCCTTTCTGAAAAGTATCTCCTTTATCTAAATCATGCAATGAGAGAGTTATGGGATTAAGAACAGATACCCCTCCACCATAAGTACCGATATAATATTCATTATTATAACGATGCAAAGATAAAATCAAATTGGAACGAAGCTGATGCTTAGTGAAGCTTTTCACTATTTTTTTATCTTCTGATATATAGAACAAGCCTTCCCGGGTGCCAATCAATTTTTCCTTATTATGAATAATAAAAGAACGTACAGGTAAATTGGAAGAATCAAAATAAGGTGGAAAAGAATACACTCTAAATAGATTATTCTGATATAAACTATAATCAAATCCTGCTTGATAAAAACCAATCCAAATAATTCCTTCTTTATCTACAAATAAAGAATAAACAGAGTTTGAACGAATACCTCCTTTTTCCTGAGGATTATATTGAATTGAACGAATTATTTTCTGCTGGCTATGAGACAAAAAATGAATTCCATTGCCATCTGTTGCTACATAGACCAGGTCCTTTCCATCACTTGACAGGTCAGATATAATATTACTCCCTACATCTATAGAATGTGAGAAACGAGCGGTCTTAATATCAAAACGCACAAGCCCAGCGTCCATTGTCCCTAAATATAAAGTCGATCCAATTCTGGTTATTTTGTCAAAGTTATCAAAATTATTTGCACCAATATTAAATCTAAACTGTTCTACTTTTCTACTTTTTCGTATATTATACGAATAAAGTCCTTGTGAACTTGCCATCCACAATGTCCCAGCCTTATCAATGAGCATTCCCTGAATACGATTCCCTAAAGAAAATACATTGTTATCAGGAACAATTTGAGTAAAAACTCCATTATAATAAATAAATACCCCTTTATCACTCCCCACGTATAGACGATTTTGAGAATCTTGAGCTAAGGAATGCACGGCACAATTAATTAATTCTGGTAAGATTTGTTCCAAAGTCTCTGTTTTTTTATTCAATACCCAGAGCCCTAATCCATTGCCTACCCATATTTTTTTATCAACAGATTCAATAATTGCATTTACACGTTTTTTATTAATATCAGAGCCTGAAAAAGGATAATGCTTAATTGTTACACCGTCAAAACGATCCAGACAATTATCGGTTCCAATCCACATAAACCCTTGTGTATCCTTATAAAAAGCATTAACAAGTAAATCAGATAAACCATCAGACATTGTTAGGCCGCGAAAAGTATATGGATCTCCAAAAATAGAAATAGGGAGAAAGAACAACCATATCAATATAGCTTTTCTTCTGTTATTAATTATATAGGCTAAGATTTTCAATGTGCGTTTCAATATTTACATTCATAAAGGATCTCACAAATATAGCTATTATTCATAATAAACAAAGCCTAACAATAAAAAAACGCCAATGCATCTCAATCGTCTTCCAAGGCCTCCGGTACCAGAGTAGCCTGCTTCATATGCTTTGTTTCTTCTCTAAAATCACATTCACAATTAATCGTTTCGTTTCTCCAATTAATGTTTTACATTAATACGAAAGAAAAAAAAGATTCACTCAATGAATTAAATTAATTCTATTGGCAAATCTTTTTTATCTATAATTTTTAAGAATGTGCTTATTCTCAGAACTCGCTTGTAAAATGGAACTTAATACTTTTAAAGTCTATCTGCGCCATTTGAAGCACATAGTTACTGTCAGCCAAAAAGACATCCCTTCCTTCACGATCTTTCGCCATAAATTGGTATTTACGCTTTTTAAATGCTTCAAGTTCTTCCGCATTATCGCTTTCTACCCAACAGGCTTTGTACAGACTCAGAGGTTCCCACCGACAAGCCGCATTATATTCATTCAATAAGCGATACTGAATCACTTCAAATTGTAACTGCCCTACCGTTCCAATCAGTTTTCGTCCATTGAACTGATTAATAAATAACTGCGCTACACCTTCATCCATCAATTGATCAACTCCTTTATTAAGTTGTTTGGTTTTCATAGGATCGGCATTTTCTATATATTTGAACATTTCCGGAGAAAAACTAGGTAGACCTTTGAAGTGAAGTTCCTCTCCTTCTGTCAATGTATCTCCAATTTTAAAAGTTCCGTTGTCAGGCAATCCTATTATATCTCCCGGATAGGCCTCTTCAATGGTGCTCTTCTTTTGAGCCATGAATTGAGTGGGAGATGAAAAACGCACCGTCTTTCCATTGCGCACATGTTTGTAGGGAGCATTGCGCACAAACTTACCTGAACAAACTTTGCAAAAAGCCACGCAAGAGCGGTGATTAGGATCAATATTCGCTGTGATTTTAAATATAAAGCCGGTAAATTTCTCTTCTTCCGGTTTTACTTCCCGTTCTTCTGCTTCCACAGGCCGGGGAGATGGAGCAATCTCCACAAAACAATCAAGCAACTCCTGCACACCAAAATTATTCAATGCCGAGCCAAAGAATACCGGTGCAATATTGGCATTCAAGTAGTCATCTACATCAAACTTAGTATAAACGCCATCAATTAACTCTAAATCTGTACGAAGCTTGTTGGCCAATGCCTCACCAATATTGGAATCCAGCTCTTTGCTATTAATATCCACCTGAACCTTCTCTGTCACCACTTGCTTACTTGGCTGATAAAGATTCAATTTCTCTTCATATATATTATAGACCCCCTTAAAGCGAATGCCTTGTTCAATAGGCCAGCTTAAAGGACGAACTTTAATTTGCAGTTCTGATTCAATCTCGTCCAATAAATCAAATGGATCACGACCTTCACGATCCATTTTATTAATATAAACAATCACCGGAGTATTTCTCATGCGACAGACTTCCATCAACTTACGAGTTTGAGCTTCCACCCCTTTGGCACCGTCTACTACAATAATTACACTATCCACCGCAGTTAATGTACGAAAAGTATCTTCGGCAAAATCCTGATGTCCCGGAGTATCAAGAATATTCACTTTATACTGTTTGTAATCAAACTCCATCACAGAAGTAGTTACAGAAATACCACGTTGTTTTTCTATCTCCATCCAGTCCGATGTGGCTGTTTTCTTAATTTTATTGGACTTCACAGCCCCGGCAACCTGAATTTGCCCTCCAAACAAAAGAAGTTTTTCAGTTAAAGTTGTTTTACCCGCATCCGGATGAGAGATAATAGCGAAAGTCCGCCTTCTTTTTATTTCGTCGAGCATATTGGTTTAATTAATATCGTTAATGCATTCTTGTAAACTCACCTCCCAGTGAGGAATTGTAATGCCAAAAGTCTTTTTTATCTTCGTTTTATCCAATACAGAATAATATGGGCGAACAGCTTTTGTAGGATAGTCGGCTGTATGTATAGGTTTTACTTTGCAGGTTTTAATTTTTGCCAAACGATGAATAGCCAATGTGAAATCATACCACGAACAAACTCCTTCATCACTAAAATGATAAACTCCACGCACAATACCCTTATTGATAGTAGCGTAAATAACCTTTGCCAGATCCCGGGCATAAGTAGGGGTGCCTATCTGATCAAAAATAACGCCTAGTTCTTCTTTCTCCTTACCCAAACGAATCATAGTCTTCACGAAATTATTACCAAAAGTAGAGTAAAGCCATGCTGTTCTAATCACGATGGAACTAGTACAGTTATTCATTACATTCCGTTCACCCTCCAACTTAGTCATTCCATATATTGATGCCGGGCAGGTACGCTGTTCTTCTGTATATGGAGTATGATTAGTTCCGTCAAATACATAATCTGTAGAAATTTGTATCATGGAAGCACCTCTGCTTTGAGCCGCTTTTGCAAGATATCCGGGAGCCACCGCATTTAACTTTCTGCATAGTTCCATGTTATCTTCTGCATTATCCACAGCTGTGTAAGCAGCACAATTCACAATTACATCAATTTCATATTGAGTCACAAACGTTAGTACAGCTTGTTCATCACAAATATCAAGTTCGTGTACATCAGTAAAATAATAGTTGTATTGATTGTTTTCCGCAGAAAGCAAACGCATTTCATTGCCTAATTGACCATTGGCACCGGTTATCAATATATTCTTCATAACTCAATCATCTAACGTTAATTCTCCGTTTTTATCTTTTTCATAATAATTGGACAATAGTGAAAGAAATTTCGCTATTGCTTCAATTGCTTTAGTAGTTTCTGGAGTAATTTCCTTCTTTTGAAGTTTTAGCAACATGACTCCGTAGAGAACCTCAAAACAGGTTTCAAGTTCATATTCTTCAGTTTTGCCGCTTTTATTACGCAACTCCACAATAAAAGGAAGTGCCTTATAATAGGCCGCTCCATAAAAAGGTTCTTTTGTAGAACGGAGCAATTGCAGATGCAACTCCGTCAATGAAAGAATCACGTTTTTATTAATTTGCAAATGTCCTTTTTCCTGAACGCCTTCCTCACGCATCATCCCAATCAACTCTTCATACCAGTGGACTAATTTTATCTTATCTTCTTCAGGAATTATATACTGGTTGATATAGAGAGATTTCAATTTTTCTATGTCACACCCTGCGGCACGAATAATATCTTCTATCTGCCACATATAAATAAGGTATTCCGCGATATTGGTCTGCTTTAATTTCTGAGCTACAAACATATTTTTCTAATTAGTAAATTGCTTTTCCCAATAATGTAAAAATGAACCCACAAACAGCCAATACAATCACAACTCCTCCAATTACCCGGTTTATCATCCAAATTCCTCTGACATTAAATCTTGTACGTAGTTTGCTAACGAAAAAAGTAATGCAGAACCACCAGGTAAATGCTCCAAGAGCAACAGCCACATAACCTATTATTTGTTCATACAGATGTATCTGCGGCGTCACAAAAGTGAAACGCGCAAAAAGTCCGATAAAGAGGAATATAATCAATGGATTAGAAAGCGTTACTGCAAAGGCGGTAACAAAATTGTGCAAATAAGTCCCTTTTGTGGAAGACACCGGTCGCAACGAATGTACCGGATTGCTTCGGAAAGTATATACCCCGAAAGCAAAAAGCATAATACTTCCTAATACTTGCAGATAAAATTGATTGGCCGATATAAAATCATAAATAAAACTCATGCCATAACCAGTAAGCAATGCATAAGCAATATCACTTAATGATGCGCCTAAGCCAGTAACAAAACCATACCAACGCCCTTTGTTTAAAGTACGCTGAATACAGAGCACACCAACAGGACCCAACGGAGCAGAGACTACCACTCCAATGATGAACCCTTTTACCAGCAGGTCTAATATTGTCACTTCTATAGCAAACATTTTGCAAAGATGGCACTTTTTTGTGAATTTAGATGCATTACATTCACGTTTTTTGCCTTATCACACTCTGGTTTAGCTTTTTTAGCAAACATTTTGCAATGAAGTGACATTATCGACCAAGAAATGAATTTGAACGACAGACTCAACTTTTTTATTTCCTAATTTCTTTTTTGCCCAAATGTGATATTAAATCCCAGACAGATATTAGTATTCAGATCATTCACCGGTAAAAACTGAGGATTTACCTTCGTAAACATATAATCTGATCCAACAAAGAAAGTGAATCCTTTGGGGTGTAAATTCAATATCCAGCCCAAGGAAGAGCCAAAAGTAGAATAAGAATAGTTTACCGATGCATCCAGCCAATGCAATGGACGCACATTGGCTGCCAGCATTGCCTTTGTCCAAGTGTAAGGTTTATTTATACGAGTGGTGGACAGCAAACCAACCGAAAGTTTATCATAAAAAGGAAGGATATATTCTGCGCCAAGATTTACAGTAGTAGCCAGCATGGTGGTACGACTGCTTTTCCCTTCATCATAAAACTTAGTCAAGTCTTCTAAATCATCTCTTGTGTTATCGAATTGTGTATCTACGGAATTAGGATCTCCGTCTTCTGGTTTGACGGCAATATTATTGAAGCCATCAAAAATAAAGGGTTCATCGTTATGCGTAGCTCCTTTCAGGTTATTTTTCCAAGAGATGAATCCCAGATCGAGAACTGAAGCTGATAGAGTAAGATCTTCACGCAACTGGTAAGTTGCTCCAAAATCGGCTCCCGCACCATAACCGCCAATACCTGGAGTATCATAATCAAAGCCACTGATTTCGCCCGGATTATCAGATTTAGTTTTAAAATAGCCACTGGATACCGCCGCGTTTAAAGTTCCATTTGCCATCACCTCCCATTTATCACCCGTCAAAGTAACATCCATCTGATCAATTTTAGCATCAAAATTTGCTGCACCGGCCAGCAGTTTTAATTTGGTTCCGACGGTTAGCTTGTCTGTGATTTTACGAGCATGCCCCAAAGCCAGTTCAACATAACTATTCGAGCTTGCCGCAAAGTTCTTAATATGATAAACATCCTGATCCATACCAGTCTTCATAAAGTTAAAGAGCTCGTACGGTAAATTAGATGAGGTGTTGGACTTAAGTCCCAATTCAATCGTATTAAATCCTCCCCATGCATAAAATCCGGCAGAAAGAATGGTTAATCCTACATTCGCATTTACCCGGTTAGTGGTATTCAGCTTTTCAAGAAATTCATCCCGTCCCACCGTAGAGCTCATAAAGGTGGTAAGATCATATTTATTCGTTGGATCATTAAATTTATAAACAAAGTCAGAAAGTCCTACATTGCTATTGGCTCCAATATTTATGTTCCCCAGCATTGGTATGCTTATATAATTACGTTCACCCATGAAAGCCGGGTTGAGTTGATGACGATAAGTTGATCCTTCCAAAAAATAAGAAGAACCTAATGTCTGTGCCGAAACATTTATAACAGCACCTACGGCAAGAAAAGCCAATATAATGATTAATACAAGTGATTTCATTGTTCTCTATTTGATTAAGCGCTGATTACTTATCGTTTAAGTCTATATCCATTCCTTCGGATGCTTTTGCTTTAATGTCTTTTAACCGGAGATATTGACTCTCTTTCAAAGGCATGCCATTTACTGTCGTTGTCGACGTAGCCGTTATTTTCAACATTAAGCCATCTAAATTCTTAAACGCTCCACTGGTAGTTGTCATTTTGACAGAAACCGGAGACTCTTGCGTTTTCCCTGATGCATCGCAAGGTTTAATTTCTCCTGTCACTAATACAGAGATATCCGGCAAT
This sequence comes from Bacteroidales bacterium, assembly GCA_015654535.1. GTDB lineage: Bacteria > Bacteroidota > Bacteroidia > Bacteroidales > Bacteroidaceae > Bacteroides. The sequence goes on along the minus strand of JAATGU010000068.1, from coordinate 2,533 downwards.
GCCCCGGCACTTTTATCAAGTCCCACAGGAATAGCTTCGAGCTTAAGAGCCAATGGAATATTATTCTCCACAGTCATTGTTAAGCTAATTGATTTTATATCCAGATCTTTAATATCTTTGTTAAGATTATCAATACTATCATTATAAACAATAGATAATCCGGAGCCAAATTTAAACGGAACTTCCACAGCATAATCCATTTTTACTGCATAATTCCTGCCTAACTGAATTTTATGCGTTGAAATTTGGTCTGCGTGGGCATTCATCGTAAATTTAATCTGATCCGGAATCTTCTCTATTAAGTTATTTAAATCTGCTATTTCATATTTATCACTTCCTGCTGTCCCACTTTTTCCGGTTCTCGAAAGGCAAATCATAGTCTGGCCACTAGCTTTAACCGTAATTGGGCGAGCCTCTGTTCCTTTAACATTTACCAAACTTGAACTAATAAGCTTCCCATCCCGATATCCTTGCAGTTGGCCATTTAAAATGATAGGAATTGCTGTTTCATTCGTCACATTCAAACGAATCATCGGATCTTGAACGTCCATTGTTACAGCATCATCTTTCAAGAAATCAGGAATATCCAAAGAAATCGGATCAATTTTTACATTTATAGCAGGATCAATTTTACCTTCTACCTCTGATATTGTTGCCGGCTCTATATTAATCATTGTTTTCAGATTAACATCTCCGGTAACCGTTGAAGTATTTAGATTAGAAGCGGTTATCACACCAGAAACAGTGATCTTTTTTTCCAGCTGTAACAGTTGGTTCTTAATAGCCAACGCGCCACCAGTCTCATGGGAAAAATCATAAGAGGTAATATATATTGCTTTTGTTAACCCCGAAGTTAGCGGTTCATTTAATATTAATTCATGATTTGAATTTAATTGAGGAGAAACCACAAAATCAGGAAAAGTTAATTTGAAGTTCTTAAAACTAAAATTAACAGCGGAAGTTACGCCGGTAAGATTAAACCTAATGTTTGCTTTAGCTCCATTACCTGGAATCGTAATTGTTTTAATAGAGCTCACTTCCGTAGGCATACCGGAACGCGAAAGTAAAAACGTAGTATCTGAAGATACAGGAATATCTATACTACCCGAAGCCCTTGATGAAGCATTACTACCTGCTTGATACAAAAGGGTAGACAAAAAGATCGGATTCATACTGATTGGGTCCACACTCGGAACAGTTACGTTAATCGGGTCAACCACGTCCTCTTTCAGTAAAGAATACTCTCCACCACTGCTAAGATGAAGTACATCAGATTCATCCACTTTAATAATTTTGTTCAGCTTTATTGAATCTGTGCTTCCCACTGGAAGAGCCAGCGCGTTACCTCCCACATGGATGGTCAGATCAATGTCTTTGCTCAAATCATAATCTTTATCTACACATGAGGCTAATAACAAAGAAAGAACAAACATACTTACAAGGAGAATATTTGGATTATTTTTTCTCATAGTCATTTGGGCATTAGTTCTTTATAATAAATTTTATCCATATACAAAGGTACTTCTTTTTTACGGTCTTATATTCAAATATGTCACATTTGTTTAATATATTTTTAAACAAGTAGAAAATAAAGTTAATTTATAAAACTATAAGACATAAAGAATCGATCATTTTTCAGTTTACTGAAACAAAAGTATGTGATTTTCCCCATACATACAATTTCGTTTTTACAAAAATGGACTTATCTTGCAAAAAAATCATATCATAAAGTAAAAAAACGTATCTATTTGGTCATTATTAAAATGTAGAAAAACTGGAAAAAAGAGAAAATTCGAGCCAGAATCAGGGAACTACAAATATAAAGCCTCTTAAAAAATAAGTCCAGACATATCCCTCAAAGAGTACAGACATCTTGAACAAGAAGTCCAGAGATATTTTTAGCAGAACTAAAAAAAAAGAAAAACAACAACAAGAAACACAGCAAAGAAATAGAAACTGGTGACAAGGCGCGTAGGATGCGTAGGGTGCGTAGGGTGCGAGGGTGTTTTTCAAACCCCTATACTAATAGATACTATTATATAAATCATATCTATCTATATTAGTATATAAAGTCTAAGAAAAACCCTACGCACCCTACGCGCTTGAATTTAAAAAAAATGTTTAGATCTGGCATTACTTACTCATTATCAAGTGAATGATTCTATCTTCAAAAAAGTTTGTTCCTGCACTCCTCTTCATCCGTTTTTTCTGTTACGGAGATAATAGATTCAGGAAAATGACTAAAAAGAGATGTAATTATTTGATTTCTTCAACTTTTCGCTTGCTTTTTGCAGATACATTTCCGATAACAATGCATATCTTTGTATTTATTCAAATAACAATTAATCTTGATATGTTATGAAGTACAATTTATTAGGAAAAACAGGACTGAAGGTCTCTGAATTGTGCCTGGGTACAATGACTTTCGGCGGAAAAGGAGTCTGGACAGCTATAGGAACATTGCCACAAAACGAAGTAAATGCATTAGTTAAGCAGGCAATTGATAGCGGAATAAACTTTATTGATACTGCGA
>JAATGU010000127.1 GCA_015654535.1 Bacteroidales bacterium | reverse complement strand
CGCTCTTAATTCTTTCATGCTTTCTTTTACGGGAACAGATAATGCAAATGACATAAATAAATGATTAATAATATAGACCAAATGTAAAACAAAAAACTCAATATACAAAATATTGGTCTTGTTAAATTTTCATTATCGTATAACATTGTCAAGACATAATCTTTGTACTGAGAGGCATCCATGCCTCCCCTCAATTCATCACAACTTTTCCAAAGAGAACTATATAATTCTGATTTTTTGATTGCCATTTATTTTTTTTAAATTCTCTTTTTATATCTTTTCTAAAATTTCCTTTTTTACCAATTCGTAAGCTTTATTTATATCGTACACAATTCCGCTTCTAAGTAATCCGTTCATATCACCTATAAAATCGGCATCCTCGATTTTCTTTTCCATATTTTCGAGAAACTCCTTTTGCGTGACATTGTTACTTTCCTCATTCATATAATATTTAAATGCTTCAATAACCTTTTCGACGTTTACCTCCGCAGTGTTCAAGGCATACCATAAATCAAATAAGTCACGCCCCTTCTTACGTTGGTATAATGCGCGGAGTTTGGTCGCTAATAATTCATTCAAACAATATGTAGGTATTAAAGCTTCTCCATTATCCCATTCGGAGTTTAACTGCACAGGAATATTCTGTAGGTCATATACCGAAAAATGTTCTCTTGTATTAACTTCAATTTTTAATTTCATTGGTACATCGTCTTCGGATTGAATACGATATACAATCGTGTTATTGTGTAATTTTTGATTGATGCGAGGTTTTCCTAAGAACCAGAGTTGTTCTCGTATCCTATCTATGATAATTCCAAACGGTGCCGCTTTTATCTGTACAAGATCAATATCTTCCGAGTACCTCACCGAGGGAGCCAAGAACAATTTATGCAAAGCCGTTCCGCCTCTAAAAGCTAATCGTCCTCTTATAATATCATCTCTGAATAAAGCAATCAATGACCGTTGAATAATCAAATCTTGCTCTACTTGGTAATCTTCCTGCCATGGTGCTTGTTTTCGCCACGCTGTTATGTATGACTGTGGTATCATATATCTGCTTCTATTTCTATGTTAGGCACTATTTTCCACCTGTTGCCAGTTATCATATTTTCGGGTTTCTTTCTTTGTGGTCGTAGTAAAGTTGGGTAATGACCAATTGATTCAAGATAATTATACAAGGCATCACTCAATGATTGCTCTTCTAAAACACATTCTAACACATATCCCAAACGCTGGACCACTGTTACTTCCTTGTATTCTTTCGCAGTTTTTGCTAACTTATCTGGCTGTATATATTCTCTCAATTCTTCTATCACGGTAGCTACTCTATTAAATCCACCAACTTCCTTAAAATAACTAATCAAATCCAATGCAGTAAACTCGGGTGATGAAATATTTATATATCCGGTATCTACTTTTTTCTTGATAATATTCTTTTTGCTCCAAGATTTTTTGTTGTAAAATATAATGTTCACCTTCTCATTTTTAATCGATCTTAAAGCGTTTCCTTCAGTAATAATGGAGAAACTTTGAGGTTGTTGGTGTGCCGCTCCGTGTAAAGCTGCTGCATTTAATAAACCAACATAATAATCTCTCGTTAAGAATTTCATCATATCATTTACATAAAAACTGGTCGGAATTATTCCTTTGGCTCTATATTCCGGTGGGACAATAACATAAAAACCTTTTCGTACCATCGATACCGCTTCTTGGTTTTTGAGCCGCTGTAGCGATTTTTTCAAAGCGTTCTCCGAAACGCCCAGTTGATCATGCAGACCGTCCGTGGTAAAGCTATACTTACCATTTGCCCTTTGTTCATTAATAAATGAATCTAAATATTTGTATTGCTCCGCCATATTTTAGTATGAAATTGCAATATGGGTGTAATTCTAACCCCTATTGCAAACACAAACTTATATATTTTGCGATATAAAAATCCATTTTTTCAGTAGATTTTTAATTTCTCCTACCGATTTCATAAACAATTATTATAATTTAGTTTTATACAAAAGCATAAAAAACTATTTTCTTTTATGGAAAAATGCCTTAAATACTATCATTCTTTTAGATAAGTAAGAATAAAGTTCTTAACGATGCAAACGGCCTATCTATATATAAGAGTAAGCACAGATGAACAAGCTAAAAAAGGATTCTCCATTGGTAATCAGCAAGACGTATTGGATTATTACTGCCTTACCAATAATCTTAATATCCTTCAATGTTTTCGGGAAGATTATTCCGCTAAGGATTTTCACAGACCAGGATGGTCCCAGCTGTTTGCACAGTGTACTACTCACAAGAAAGATAGGCCTAGCTATATTCTGTTCACACAATGGAGTAGATTCAGCAGGAATATCACCGAAGCTTACATAATGATCAAACGGCTACACAGTCTGGGTATCATTCCGCAGGCTGTTGAACAGACCCTTGATATGAATGTGCCAGAGAATAAAATGGTATTAGCCAATTATATTGCAGCAGCAGAAGTCGAGAATGAAAGAAGGTCATTGAATGTAAAAGTCAACATGTACAAGGCAAAGCTGGAAGGGAGATGGGGCTCCGGCGCGCCGATCGGATATCGTAATGTTGTATCCGTTTCCGGCCAGAAATATATTGCTATTTACGAGCCGGAAGCCGCTTTGCTTATAAATGCTTTTGAGCAGGTATGCGAGGGAATATTCAGTATCCCGCAAATCTATAACATAGGAATAGCGAAAGGACTTAAATGCTCTCTGAACAATTTCAGGAATATATTGAGAAATCCGCTTTATTGCGGAAGGATAATTGTTAATCCAGACAATAATTTAATTCCTGTAATTGTAGAAGGGCAACATGAAAAACTTATATCCCCTGTATTATTTGATAAAGCCCAGCAAGTATTTAACCTGAAGAACAGAAAAAGGAAACAAAAAAGTAAGGAGCAGCTTAATGAATTATTTCCTTTTAGAGGCTTGCTCTTATTGTCCTGAATGCGGCACAAACTGACTTGCTGTGCGTATTTGGGACGGACATAGCGTTTGACAAACAGCCTGCCCGGTGTATAATCTAATTGCTCTGTAACTTCTTCGCCGATCTTCTCCAGACCGCTCACATCCTCTGTGGGTTCTATGATGACCGTTTCTCTCTCCAGGCTTTCCGGTAGCGGTTGTCTGCCCGTAGGTTTGCTCTTTT
>JAATGU010000139.1 GCA_015654535.1 Bacteroidales bacterium | reverse complement strand
GCTCATTTATCACGAGATTTACTATTTTTGAGGACGACAACTATTTTTCTTGTCAAGAACAAAATAATAAACCTCTTAAATGCCAATATAGCTATGAGTTATCTGCGATTTGATAAAACTCTAATGATTAATTTGGAAGAATCTTTACCACGAGAAATTCTCCGGACCAACAAATCCGGTGCATACCATTGTACTACAATAGTAGATTGTAACACGAGAAAATATCATGGGTTATTAGTAATTCCCGTTCCAGAACTAGATGATGAAAACCATGTTCTACTCTCCTCTTTGGATGAAACGGTTATTCAACATGGTGCAGAGTTCAATCTTGGTTTACACAAATTTCAAGGAGATAATTATAGTACGAAAGGTCATAAATATATCAGGGAATTTGATTGTGAGAAAGTTCCTATTACTACTTATAGAGTCGGGGGAGTGATCCTTACCAAAGAAAAAGTATTTGTGCACTATGAAAATAGAATATTGATTAAATACACATTAGTAGATGCACACTCGGCAACGACTCTTCGGTTACGCCCGTTTTTAGCCTTTAGAAGTGTACGTCAATATACACATGAAAATGAGCAGGCCAGTAGAGAATACCAACAGGTAGAGAATGGAATAAAAACTCGCATGTATCCTGGATATCCCGAACTATATATGCAACTAAACAAGGAAAATGAGTTCCATTTTGAACCTTATTGGTACAAAGGTATAGAATATACTAAAGAACAAGAGCGAGGATACGATTTCAATGAAGACCTATATGTGCCTGGCTATTTTGAAATAAGCATCAAAAAAGGAGAAAGTATTGTTTTTTCTGCGGGTACATCCGACGTATCTACTAATAAAATAAAAAAAACATTTGAAGAAGAAATAGCTGATCGTACTCCGCGTGACAGTTTTTACCATTGTCTGAAAAATTCGGCGCACCAGTTTCACAATAAACAAGAAGACAAGCATTATATCTTAGCCGGATATCCCTGGTTCAAATGCCGAGCTCGGGATATGTTTGTCTCACTACCTGGACTAACTCTTGCTCTAAATGAAATTTCCACATTTGAATCTGTGATGGAAACAGCCCAAGAAGCAATACGTAACTATATAAATGACCGCCCTTTAAATTGTAAGATCTATGAAATAGATGATCCGGATGTATTACTTTGGGCAGTATGGGCTTTGCAACAATATTCCAAAGAAACTTCTCGTGAGCAATGTAAGCAAAAGTATGGCATCCTATTAAAAGAAATTATTGAATTCATTCACGATGGAAAACATGATAATCTTTTCTTACATGAAAACGGATTACTGTATTCAAACGGGACAGTCAAAGCTGTCACTTGGATGAATTCTACAGTAAATGGACACCCTGTAACTCCCAGGACAGGATATATTGTAGAAATTAACTCATTATGGTATAATGCCCTTAGATTTGTTGCTGATTTATTACGTGAAGATGACAAAGACAATTTATTCTTTGCCGATTCCCTTGATGAACAGGCTGCTACCACCGCTCAATCATTCATTGAAACCTTCCGGAATGAATATGGTTATCTGATGGATTATGTAGACGGAGAAACAATGGATTGGAGTGTACGCCCCAACATGATATTCACTGTTGCATTTGATTACTCACCTCTGGGTCAGGAACAAAAAAAGCAAGTACTAGATATTGTAACCAAAGAATTGCTCACTCCTAAAGGGCTCCGTACACTCAGCCCAAAAAGTAGTGGATACAAGCCCAACTATGTAGGTCCACAAATTCAACGTGATTACGCCTACCATCAGGGAACGGCATGGCCGTGGTTAATGGGATTCTACTTAGAAGCTTATCTCCGAATTTATAAAATGAGTGGAGTTTCTTTTGTGGAACGCCAGTTAATCGGGTTTGAAGAAGAAATGTCCCAACATTGCATTGGTTCAATATCAGAGTTATTTGATGGTAATCCTCCATTCAAAGGTCGGGGAGCAGTATCGTTTGCAATGAATATAGCGGAGATTCTGCGCATTTTAAAGCTACTTTCTAAGTATAATTTGTAAGAGGAGGAAATAAAGATGAAAGTATTAATGTTTGGATGGGAGTTTCCTCCTCATATTTTAGGTGGCTTAGGAACAGCCAGTTACGGACTGACAAAAGGAATGTCCATGCAAAAAGATATGCAAATTACTTTTTGCATACCTAAACCTTGGGGAGATGAAGATCAAAGTTTCTTAAAGATTATCGGGATGAATAACATTCCAGTTGTTTGGAAAAATGTAGAGTGGGATTATGTGAACAGTCGCATAGGAAAATATATGAATCCTGAAGTATATTATGATTTACGCAATCATATTTATGCTGATTTTAACTACTTAGGTACGAATGATCTTGGTTGCATTGAGTTCTCAGGTCGATATCCAGATAATTTGCAAGAGGAAATTAACAATTATTCCATCGTAGCCGGAGTTGTAGCACGCCAACAGCAATTTGATATTATCCATTCACATGATTGGCTTACTTATCCTGCCGGCATCCATGCTAAACAGGTTTCTGGAAAGCCCTTGGTCATTCATGTGCATGCTACAGATTTCGACCGAAGTCGAGGTAACGTAAATCCCACTGTATATTCCATTGAAAAAAACGGAATGGACTATGCCGAT
>JAATGU010000084.1 GCA_015654535.1 Bacteroidales bacterium | reverse complement strand
TTTGGAGGAAGTCCTTCCTTTTTAGAACAAACAGCTTTTTCTAGATTTTTTCCTGTGATAATTTCTGAAAGTTCAATAAAAAAAGCCCGTTCAGTTAGATAATCAAATACATAAATAAGCTTTTGTTTTTCATCTTCAATGAGATCACTTAATAGAGTATCTTTCATCACCCAATTATCTTCTTCAGAACTATTGTCCATTTCTTCGAGGGTGATTTCTTTTTCCTTTTCCCAATCTTCATCACAAATGAAGAAAGAAGTCATTTGATCATTAGTGTATTCCACCGATTTAATAATGGCATCGTGGAAATCATAAAAAGTTGCTTCAGAATCAATCTGTATCTCTCTGACAAAATCATCCACCTCATCAGATATAATTGTAAATCTGTATACCATGTTCTTTTAAATTATTACGCCGTAAAAGTAGTAAAAATCTCAAAAAATACAAAAGAATAAGTATTATTCACTCAAAAAAAAAGGAAAACAATCTATTTGGATTGCCTTCCCCTTTCTGCTGAATTATAAACCTTACAAAAGTAATGCTTATTTTATGATTCCTCTTTCTGATTTTTGTATAAAATCAATGATATAATCTATTTCCAGGCTCGACGGTATTTCTTCTTTTACTTTTTCAAGTGCTTCAGTGGTATTCATTCCACTCTGATATATAATTCGATAAGTATTGTGAATATTTTCTATTAATTCATTTGAAAAACCATGTCTACGAAGTCCTACAATATTTATTCCGCAATAAGCAACAGGGTCACGTGCCGCAATAATATAAGGAGGAATATCTTTACTAAAGCGCGTTCCGCCCTGAATCATAACATAACCACCTACACGACAAAATTGGTGCATTAGCACCGCAGCACTAATAATAGCATTATCATCAATAATAATTTCTCCAGCCATTTTGGTTGAATTCCCTATGATGCATCCGCTGCCCACATATGCGTCATGTGCTACGTGAACTCCTTCCATTAATAGATTATTGCTTCCTACAAATGTTTTCCCTTTGGCTGCTGTACCGCGGTTAATCGTTACATTTTCACGAATAAGGTTATTATCACCAATCTCTGCAATTGTCTCTTCTCCTTTGAATTTTAAATCTTGAGGAATGGCGCTGATTACAGCACCTGGGAAAATAGTATTTCCGTTTCCGATACGGGCGCCATATAAAATGCTCACATTTGCCATGATCGTATTATTATCGCCAATAGTTACATTCTTGTCGATAAAAACAAAAGGAGCGATTTCTACATTTTTCCCAATCTTTGCTTCAGGATGTATATATGCTAAAGGACTAATCATTTGTTGTTTTATTTATTCTTAGTTATTTGTGCCATGAATTCAGCTTCGCAAGCTACAGTCTCTCCTACGAAAACATATCCTTTCATGGTGGATATCCCCCTTCGAATAGGTGCAAGCAGTTCAAGCTTGAATATTAGTGTGTCTCCTGGAACTACTTTATGACGAAATTTTACGCCATCGATTTTCATAAAGTAGGTTGAATATCTTTCTGGTTCATCAACAGAGTTAAGCACTAGTAATCCACCCGTTTGAGCCATCGCCTCCACTAACAATACGCCTGGCATAACAGGTTCCTGAGGGAAATGTCCCTGAAAAAAGGGCTCGTTAACCGTAACATTCTTTATCCCGACGATATGATTCGGACCTACTTCAATAATTTTATCTACTAAGAGGAAGGGATAGCGATGAGGCAACAATTCGCGGATACGGTTAACATCCATTACAGGAGCTTCATTGCAATTATAGATTGGTGCCTGTACTTCGTGCAATCTAATTTCTTTTCTCATTTGGCGGGCAAACTTGTTATTGATTGTATGCCCAGGACGGGTAGCGATAATACGCCCTCTGATGGGTTTGCCTATCAGAGCCAGATCACCAATAATATCTAGTAATTTATGACGCGCCGGTTCATTGTCCCATGCAAGTGGTTTGTGGTTAATATATCCCAAGTGATTGGCATCTTTATGCGGAACGTTCATCACATCTGCTAGCTTATCTAACTTTTCTTGTGGTAGTTGATGTTCGTAAATGACAATTGCGTTATCTAAATCTCCGCCTTTTATTAATCCGGCAGAAAGTAATGGCTCTATTTCACGAACAAAGACAAAAGTTCTGCTTGCGGCGATTTCTTGTGGAAAGTCTTTTATACTTTCTAATGTTGCAAATTGATTGGGAATGATTTTTGAATCATAAGAAATAAGGACATTAATGCTGAAATTTTCGTCAGGGAGAACGATAATGGAAGAGCCTGTTACTTCGTCTTTAAATTCTATTTTAGATTTAATGATATAGAAATCTTTAACAGCTGTTTGTTCTATAATGCCTACTTTTTCAATCTCTTGTACATAGAAAATTGCACTTCCATCGAGAATAGGAAACTCGGGTCCATTGACCTGAATTAGGCAATTATCAATACCAGCAGCATAAATTGCAGCCATTCCATGTTCTACTGTACTTACTTTTACTCCATTTTTGGCAAGTACTGTGCCACGGGTTGTCTCAATTACATTATCTGCAACAGCATCAATAAGAGGTTGCCCTTCGATGTCGATTCGTTGAATTTTATATCCGTAGTTGTCGGGTGCAGGATTAAAAGTGACAGTAAGATCAAGCCCAGTGTGAAGACCTTTTCCTCTTAGTGAAAAGCTATCTTTTAGAGTTCTCTGTTTCAACATTGGTTACTTATTTAATTTTTTTTTTAGTTCTTTTATTTCTTTCTCTAAATTATTGAGAGTGGTGTACATCTCAGGTAATTTTTTGAATATGACAGATGATTTAAAATATGATTTTACTTCAAAGGCAGGAGAGCCCATGATGTTTGTGTTTGATGAAATATTACTGGCTATGCCAGATTGAGCGGCGATACCTATTTTATCCCCTAATTTGAGATGTCCAGCTAATCCAACTTGGCCACCAATCATGCACCATTCTCCAACTTTTGTGGATCCTGCTATACCTGCTTGAGCTGCCATTACTGTATGAGAACCGATCTCATCATTGTGAGCAACTTGAACTAAATTATCTAATTTTACCACTTTATGTATAATTGTTGCCCCCATAGTTGCTCTATCTACGCAGGTGTTTGCACCAATCTCTACATCATCTTCCAGAATGACAATACCAATTTGAGGGATTTTTGAATAGCCTTCAGAAGTAGGAGCGAAACCAAAGCCGTCAGCCCCAATTACACTTCCGGCATGTAAGATGCAATTATTACCCACTCTGCAATCATGATAAATTGTGGTTTGAGCATATAGAATACAATTATTGCCAACTTTAGCATTGCTTCCTATTGTTGTATGAGGATGAAGAATTGTATTATCACCTACTTCAGCATGATCTTCTACGCATGCAAAAGGTGCAATATAGACATCTTTACCAATTTTTGCTGTGGGAGCAATGAATGCCAAGGGATCTATTCCCACTTTTTTCGGTTTACTCATTTCATATAGGGTTAGTAGTTTTGCCAGACTCTCGTAGGCATTGTCTACCTTGATCAGTGTTGCTTTAATTTCTTTTTCGGCAATAAAGTCTCTATTTACTAACACAATACTTGATTGAGTGCTATATATATAATGTGTATATTTGGGGTTGGACAAAAATGAAAGAGATCCTGGTACTCCTTCTTCTATTTTGGTAAAAGTATGCACACTGGCATTTTCATCTCCTATAATTTCTCCTTGAATAAATTCTGCAATTTGCTTAGCCGAGAATTCCATGTTCTTATTGTTGTATGATTCTTATCCTTTTCATTTGCACTAAACGGAGGTTACATTTTTATGTATATGTCCATTGGAGTGCAAAGTTCGTGTTTTTTTTTTATATTCCCGTACAGTTTAAGGAATATTTCGTTCTTTTTTAAGCTAATCGCTGATAACAGAGGTAGTATTTCTTTACTTTCTTAGAGAGAAGAGAAATGTTTAACATATCTGAGGCCTCTGCTATATTCTTGATATTGCCATCTTTGTAGATAATATCAATACTATCGTCAGCTGGATCATACATATTCTTTTCTATACTTGGTGTTGAAACAAGATAATCAGCTTCTTCTTCTTTAATATGAAGTGATTGGCTGATTTCTTTTATTAAATTAGCTATCCGTTCTTTGCTGACAGGAGTGGATGATGTTTCAACTTTAAATATATTTCGGTTAATCATATCACGGCTTAACGTGGAAAGAACAATGTCTGAATGGGTACTCCAAACTTTCAGTGCGGTCCATATATCATTATCATCTAGCTGTATAAAGTTCTCCAAACAATCAGGATGATGATAAAATCCGTTTATTTCTATATTATTATATAGAAAGAATCGGAGGGCAGGGGAGGCGAATAGTTCTACACCTTTACTGGCAAGTTCCTTTGCCCGTAAAAGTGAACTAATCAACATCCGTTCGCATGCCACAGAGGTCTTATGTAAATAAACCTGCCAATACATCAATCTTCTGGCAGTAAGAAAATTCTCTATGGAATAAATTCCCTTTGACTCAATGGCTAAATGGTCATCTTTTACATTAAGCATTTTTATAATACGGGCTGACCCAATATTTCCTTCTGTTACTCCAGTGTAAAAACTATCGCGGCGCAAATAGTCCAGACGGTCCATATCCAGTTGCCCACTCACCAATTGGTGAAGAAACTTCTTAGGATACTCATCTTTAAAGATAAGCATAGCTGTATCTAGCTGTCCATTCATCTCTTCATTCATACGCTGCATGAGTAGAAGAGAGATCTCTTCGTGTGAAACTCCTTTAACGAGAGTATCTTCCAGTACATGAGAAAAAGGTCCGTGACCAATATCGTGTAGTAAAATGGCGGCTAACACTCCATCCGATTCTTCCGGAGTGATTTCGTTTCCTTTTGCCCGAAGTTGAGTAATTGCCTCGCTCATCAGGTAAAAGGCTCCTAATGAATGTTGAAAACGGGTGTGTTGTGCACCTGGATAAACAACCGAAGATAGTCCCATTTGCTTGATACGGGTTAACCGTTGCAATAAAGGATGACTGATAATATCCAGCATTAATCCTGCGGGAATATTAATAAAACCGAAAACCGGGTCGTTGACTATCTTTCGTTCATTTGCCATTATAAGATTGCTTTTAATTGTTCTTCCATTTCTTTTTGAACAGTTTTTGCCGCAGTTTTTGCCGCTTCAGCAAACTGTTCAGTTTTGTCGGCATAAATAATGCCGCGAGAAGAATTTACAATTAGCCCACACATATCGTTCATTCCATATTTACAAACTTCTTCCAAAGAACCACCTTGTGCGCCTATTCCTGGTACTAACAAGAAATGATTAGGAACCAGATTACGAATATCTATAAACATTTTTCCTTGAGTAGCTCCAACCACATACATCATCTGTTCGTCTGAAGCCCATTGCTGAGAAGTCTTTAGTACCTTTTCAAATAAACGTTCTCCGTGGGCATCCTCTGTTAACTGAAAATCATGAGAACCTTTATTAGAGGTCAAAGCAAGTAGAATCACCCATTTTTCAGGATAAATAAGAAACGGCTTCACACTATCTTCGCCCATGTAAGGAGCCACAGTTACCGAGTCAATATCTAGTTCATCAAAGAAGGAACGGGCGTACATCTCACTGGTATTTCCAATATCTCCCCGTTTAGCATCGGCAATGATGAACTGGTCGGGATAATTCTTTTTAATGTAGGTTACAGTTTTTTCAAAAGCTATCCATCCCTTTACACCTACACTCTCATAAAAAGCCAGGTTTGGTTTGTAGGCAATACACAAAGGAGCGGTAGCATCAATGATTGCTTTATTAAAAGCAAAAAGAGGATCTTCCTCTTTAAGTAAGTGCTTAGGAATCTTTTTAATGTCTGTGTCCAAACCTACACAAAGAAAAGATTTTTTGCGTTTTATATTTTCGAATAGTTGTTGTTTGTTCATGGAGGATAAAATTATAATTCACTTTCTTTCAATCGTTCTGTATTTTCAGCGACAATCAGGTGGTCGATACAATCTTGAATATCTCCATCCATAAAAGCTGCAAGATTATAGATGGTGTAATTAATACGATGATCGGTAATTCGCCCTTGAGGATAATTGTAGGTACGAATCTTTGCCGAGCGATCACCGGTTGAAACCATTGTTTTCCGCTTCGAAGCAATATCGTCAAGGTATTTTTGATGTTCTTTGTCGTAGATGAAAGAACGGAGTCGTGTGAGTGCTCTTTCTTTATTCTTTGGTTGGTCGCGAGTTTCAGTACATTCTATCCGGATTTCTTCCGGGATATCTGTGACCGGGTTTTTCCATATATAGCGTAAACGAACACCTGATTCCACTTTATTTACGTTTTGGCCGCCAGCTCCACCTGAACGGAAGGTATCCCACTTGATCTCACCTTCGTTTATTTCCACATCAAATTCTTCAGCTTCGGGCAGTACAGCCACGGAAGAGGCGGATGTATGCACTCGTCCCTGAGTTTCTGTGGCGGGAACCCGTTGCACACGGTGTACGCCAGACTCATATTTCAAGGTACCATATACATTATTTCCGCTTACAGTAAAGACAACCTCTTTAAATCCTCCGGATGTTCCTTCACTCGTATTGACTATTTCTACTTTCCAACCCTTATTCTCACAGTATTTTAGATACATACGGAATAAGTCTCCGGCAAAGATCGCAGCCTCGTCACCTCCTGTTCCACCCCGAATTTCCACGATGGCATTCTTTCCATCCTGCGGATCGGCAGGAACTAAAAGGAGTTTTATTTCCTCTTCTAGTTCAGGAAGGCGAGATTGACATTTATCTAATTCTTCCCGCGCCATTTCCCGCATCTCCTGATCTTGTTCTGTTCCTAAAATTGTTTTAGCTTCTTCAACGCCATTGAGCATTTTTATATACTCTTTGCGGGTCTCCATGATATCGTTCAAGTCCTTGTATTCCTTGGTTAGTCTTACAAAACGCTTCATATCGGAAATTACAGACGGATCGGTAATGAGGGTGGATACTTCCTCAAACCGATTAACCAAGCCTTCAAGTTTTTCTAATATTGTGTTATTATCTGCCATTCTATTTTTGATCGAATCATTTTTAGTATCTAAATTCTCCGAACTCACTTTTAATAATCAGTTCTTTTTTGTCTGATGCTTCTATACGACCTACAATTTGGGCTTCAATACCAAATGAATTGGAAATGGCAATCACTTTTTCCGCATATTCGGGTGAAAGATAGACTTCCAAGCGATGACCCATATTGAACACTTTATACATCTCACTCCAGTCTGTACCAGACTGTTCTTGTATGGTCTTAAAGAGAGGAGGAACAGGAAATAAATGATCCTTTATCACTCTTACCTTGTCCACAAAATGAAGTACTTTTGTTTGTGCACCACCAGAGCAATGTACCATCCCATGTATTTCAGGACGAAGGGCATCTAACAGTTTTTTTACGAAAGGAGCATAAGTACGGGTAGGAGAGAGAACCATTTTTCCAGCATCAATGCTGAGACCTTCTATCGGATCAGTCAGCTTCAATCCACCGGAATAAACTAAATTTTCAGGGACACCTGCATCATAGCTTTCCGGATATTTCTCTGCCAGATATTTACTAAACACATCGTGGCGGGCAGACGTTAATCCGTTACTACCCATACCACCGTTGTATTCTTTTTCGTAAGTTGCTTGTCCGTAAGAAGATAATCCCACAATGACATCTCCCGGGCGGATATTGGCATTGTTGATCACATCGCTACGTTTCATTCGGCAAGTCACTGTGCTGTCCACAATAATAGTACGAACCACATCACCCACATCCGCTGTTTCCCCACCGGTGGCATATACACCTACGCCCATTTCACGAAGTTCGGCCAGTAATTCGTCTGTACCGTTAATGATGGCGGATATAACTTCTCCCGGAATCAATAACTTGTTGCGGCCAATAGTTGATGAAACCAAAATATTATCTACCGCACCCACACACAGCAAATCATCAATATTCATAATCAATGCATCCTGAGCAATGCCTTTCCATACCGATAGATCACCCGTTTCTTTCCAGTAAAGGTAAGCCAGACTGGACTTTGTTCCGGCTCCGTCAGCATGCATAATGTTACAATACTCCGGGTCGCCACCTAATATATCGGGAATGATTTTACAGAAAGCTTGGGGAAAGATACCCTTGTCGATGTTTTTGATAGCATTGTGAACATCTTCCTTAGAGGCTGAGACGCCACGCTGCATGTATCGTTGATTGCTCATTTCTTGTTTATGATAAAAGAATGTTTATATACAGCACGCAAAAGTACTGCATTTTTTTGTTGTGGGCAAATCTTTCTTTTTAGAACGCCACCTTTGGTGCTTTTTCAGTTCCTGCTTCAGCTTCAAAATAAGGTTTCTTGTCAAAACCAAACATGCCTGCAAAGATGTTTTTGGGGAACTTACGAATATAGGCATTATATTCTTTGGTAATTTCATTGAAACGTCCGCGTTCCACAGCAATCCTGTTCTCAGTACCCTCCAGTTGAGCTTGTAATTCCAGGAAATTCTGATTTGCCTTTAAGTCAGGATAGTTTTCGGTTAGCATTAACAGTTTACCAAGAGCTGAACTTACATCGCCCTGTGCCTTTTGATAAGACTGTAACTTTTCAGGAGTAAGATTTTCCGGATCGATTTTTATTTGTGTGGCTTTAGAGCGAGCTTCAACTACACCTTGCAGCGTTCCCTGTTCATGTTTGGCATACCCTTTTACAGTATTAACCAGATTTGGTATCAAATCCGAACGACGTTGATATTGATTTTCCACGTTAGACCAAGCCTTGCTTACTCCTTCTTGTTTATCTACCATAGAGTTGTACGAGCAAGAACCAAGCAATGCAAGAAACACGACTAATACAGCAATAATAATTAATGGCTTTTTCATATTTATCTACTTTTAATTGTTTTTAAAAACCTGAACCGGATCCTCCTCCGCCAGACATCCCTCCTCCGAAGCTACCGCCACTGAAACCTCCACCTCCTGAGCCTAAACCACCTCCCAGTCCGCCAAGGAATATACCTCCGGCGAGGCCTCCACCTCTACCTCCACGATAATTGTCATCGTTAGAGTCGGACTTACGAGTCACTTTGTGACCGCAGTTTTGGCAAGTATATACTACCTCTTCCGTTTTTATTCCGTTGCGAATGGATAATAGGTGGGAGCTTGTTCGCATCAGTTTGTGCTTTTTACAATTTGGACATCGGGACGCATTCCAAGAAGCAATTCCACCAATGAATGCTACAAATAGCACAATGCCACCAGCAATAAAGAAAAGTACCAGAATACTTGATCCACCTTCGCCATCTGCTTCATCATTGGTCATTGTTCCATCCAAACGGGCGCAGACAGATTGCACTCCACTTACCATTCCACCATCCCAATTATCGTTACGGAAAAAAGGAACCATCTTTCGTGTCTGTATCCGTTTGCAGATAGCATCAGGCAAATCTCCTTCCAATCCATAACCAGTTTCGAACTGAACACGACGTTGATCTTCTACAAATAAAATCACTAGCCCATTATCTTTTCCCTTTTTTCCTACTCCCCATGCGTTGAATAATCGGTGAGCGAAGTCAAAGCAATCATTGTTGCCGATAGAAGGAAGCATTACCACTGCTACTTGAATGGATGTTTTTTGTTCCAGAGCCCAAAGCATACTATCAATGGAAGCACACGCTTGTTGAGATAGAATTCCATTGGGATTACTCACATAGCGCATCTTGTCTTGCAGATGTATATTGGGAACATTTTCCACAGCATATTCCTTCACCTGAGCATTTGCCTGAAAACAAATGCAGAACAGGGAGAAAAGGATGGTTTTTTTTAATAATTTCATAACGATCTATTGCGTTTATTCGTTTACGATCCACCGATAAAGTCTTAAGTGCAAAGATATAAAAGTATTTGAGAATACATCTTATGATTCTTTAGAAATGCATTTAGACAAAAAAGAAAAAGGATTAGTGGAGATAGCGATCTGTGAATGCTTTCACTTTAGCTAGATACATCTTTGGGTTTTGTTTATATGCTTTTGCATGTTCGGCTCCGGGAACAATCCATAAATCTTTAGGAGCCGACTTGGCATTATAGAGTGGATAAACCATCCATGTGGGTACATAAGTGTCAGCATCTCCGTGAATAAAGAACATGGGCAGATGGCATTTCTTTATTTGATTGAGAGGAGAAGCATCTTTGAAGCTCCAGCCATTTTTGAGTTCACATAGTAGGTTTGTAGTGTACATTATGGGAAATTTAGGCAGGTGATAAAGCTTCTTTAGTTCTTGAGAAAATTCTTCCCACACGCTGGTATAGCCACAGTCCTCAATGAAACATTTTACGTTGGTAGGCAACTTTTCTCCACTCACCATCATCGTGGTTGCGGCTCCCATAGAAATACCGTGCACCACGATGCGAATACTATCACCATAGATTCCTTTTGTTACGTCTATCCATTGCATCACATCCAGACGGTCTTTCCATCCCATCTGAATAATGTTACCTTCACTTCGACCATGCGCCTGCAGGTCAGGAAGGAGGACGTTATAGTTTAGCTCATGATTATATAAATGACCAATCATCAACATACGGATCGCATTGTCTGTATATCCGTGTACTATTACAGCTGTTTTAGCTGTGGGATGGTTGGCAGCAATAAAATAAGCATGAAGCCTTTTTTTTCCATTACCAATAATAAACGTATCTTTCAAGGCCGAAGCTTGGTTGAGACTGTCTACCCATTGCCTGAGGTCAGGATAGTTGGTGAACATATATCGGTATGAACTCGCTTCGTCTTTACCTCTGTTGACGGGATTCAGTGAATAACTTAGCATGTAGAAACTTCCCCACGTAGTGATTCCCAGAAGGAGCACCAATATGGAGGCAAATATATATTTTGCAAGCTTAATACCCTGATTCCTTTTCATTTTGTCATTATTTA
Organism: Bacteroidales bacterium; assembly: GCA_015654535.1. Lineage (GTDB taxonomy): Bacteria > Bacteroidota > Bacteroidia > Bacteroidales > Bacteroidaceae > Bacteroides. The sequence goes on along the minus strand of JAATGU010000084.1, from coordinate 28,548 downwards.
TTCCAAATTTCCCATCCGGCGAATGCTTGAAGCAATAGCATTTCTAGTCCATTCTTGGTGGCGGCTCCTTGTTGTGCTCCTTTTTTCATAAAGAGGGTAATGTCTGGATTATATAACAAATCGTACAATAAATGCTTAGGAGTGATACATTCATAAGGAATGTTTGGACAAAAATCTACATCAGGATACATTCCTACAGGAGTGCAATTGACAATCACCGTATGTTCAGTCATAATTTCCGGAGTTAGTTCTTGATAAGTGAGTGCATCTGTTTCTTTTGTACGGGATACATAAGTACCTTTTACTCCTAAATTCTTTAATCCGTGGAATATAGCTTTAGATGCTCCTCCAGTACCCAGGATAAGAGCTTTTTTATGATGTTCCTGTAATAAAGGTTCAATAGATTGTGTGAAACCTATTATGTCTGAATTATAGCCAATCAGTTTTACTTTTCCCTTCTTTCGAATAATTTTAATCACATTGACAGCACCAATGGCAGCTGTATCTTTGTCTAGTTCATCCAGAAACGGAATCACTTGTTCTTTATACGGAATTGTTACATTCAGTCCGCAAAGGTCGGAATTTACCTCAATCACTTCCATAAAGTCTTTAATTTCTGGAATCTCAAAGTTTACATATTCAGCGTCGATACCTTCGGATTTGAATTTCTCGTTAAAGTAACTGATTGAGAAAGAGTGTTTGAGTGGATAGCCTATTAAACCATACTTTTGCATAGAGCCATGTTTTTAGTTGTTTTTATTTTGTCGCAATGTAAAGCGTACAGATACCAAAAGTGAGCCGTGTAAAAGCTACTTCCCTGAATCCTGCCTTTTCAAGAACTCCCTTCATCACTTCACCCTGAGGAAAAGCCTTAATGGATTGAGGCAGATAAGTATAAGCATTATTATCCTTGGAAAGAAGTTTTCCGATAGTGGGAATCACTATCTTGGAATAAATGGTAAACAATTGTTTCATTGGAAACCTATCTGGTGTGGTTAGTTCCAATATAACCAAATGTCCGTCTTTTTCCAATACCCGATGTATTTCTAAAAGCCCCTTATCCAAGTCTTCGAAATTACGGATGCCGAAAGCAACCGTAATTGCATCAAAAGAATTATCCGTGAATGAAAGGTTGGCGCAATCTTCTTTAGCAAATAAAATATTGTGTTCCAGTCCAATCTTTTTTACCTTCTTTCTTCCCACATTCATCATACCTTCGGAGATATCTGTGCCAATAAGTAGTTGAGGTAAAAGGTCATGATAAGCCTGAATGGCGAAATCTCCCGTTCCAGTAGCTACATCCATTATTTTTTGCGGATGAAAAACCCTGAGCCAAGCAATTGCTTTCCGTCTCCATCCCTTATCAATTCCAAGTGAAAGAGCATGATTTAATAGATCATATTTATGAGCAATGTTATCAAACATTTTTTCTACTTGTGCGGCTTTCTTGCCGTCGGAGTTATAAGGTTTTATATCTTCTTGTGGGTAATTCATTGATGTAAGTTGGATATGGATGAATATAGAGTAGAGTAGACAGTGATGATGGACAATAAAAGAACAAAGTCTTTATTATCCATCAATCTATCTTTTATTTATTTAGAAAGAAATGCAGTTACATTTTTTTCAATTCTTGCAGCTACATCTTCAAGATCAGCTTTTACAAACTTTTCTCCGACGATATTTTCATATAATTCAATGTAACGATCAGATACGCTATTCACATATTCTTCCGTCATTGGAGGCACTTTTTGCCCGTCTTTTCCTTGGAATCCGTTTTCAATTAACCATTGACGTACAAATTCTTTTGAAAGTTGCTTTTGTTCTTCTCCTTTTGCTAAACGATCTTCAAAGCCTTCGGCATAGAAATAACGGGAAGAGTCAGGGGTGTGAATTTCATCCATTAAAATGATCTTATCATCCTTCTTTCCAAATTCATATTTTGTATCCACGAGGATTAAGCCCATTTTTTTTGCAATTTCACATCCACGAGCGTAAACTGCCAGTGTATATTTTTCCAATTGTTCGTAGTCATCTTTGCCCACAATACCTTGGGCAATGATTTCTTCTTTGGAAATATCTTCATCGTGACCTTCATATGCTTTAGTGGTAGGAGTAATAATAGGAGTAGGGAAAGGTTGGTTTTCTTTCATACCTTCGGGCATTATTATGCCGCAAAGGGTACGTTTCCCTTCTTTATATTCTCTCCATGCATGACCGGTAAGATATCCGCGAACTACCATTTCTACCTCAAACGGTACACATTTAATACCTATAGTAACCATTGGATCGGGGGTAGCTATCTTCCAGTTGGGAACAATATCTGTGGTTGCATCCAGAAATTTAGCAGCAATCTGATTCAATACTTGTCCTTTATAAGGAATACCTTCAGGTAAAATCACATCGAATGCAGAAATGCGATCACTAACTACCATTACCAATAAATCATCATTGATATTATACACATCACGAACTTTTCCATGATAGACACTTTTCTGTCCTGGAAAATTAAAATCTGTTTTTATTAATGCTTTGCTCATTATTGTATTTGTTTTAGGGATTCTTCTAATTTCTCTTTTCTCTTTTTTTCATCAAACTTTTCATAGGCGTCGACAATTCGTTCTACCAGCTTGTGACGAACAATATCTTTCTTCCCAAGTTCCACAATACTAATTCCTTTTACACCTTTCAGTATTCTTATGGCCTGAACCAAACCTGAAATTTGGGAAGGAGGAAGGTCAATCTGAGTCATGTCCCCGGTCACAATTATTTTGGTATTCATTCCCATACGGGTTAGGAACATTTTTATTTGTTGAGTCGATGTATTTTGAGCTTCGTCGAGAATAACTACCGCATCATTGAGCGTGCGTCCACGCATAAATGCTAATGGAGCAATCTGGATAATGTTGAGATCCAGATATTCTTTCAATTTTGCTGCGGGGATCATATCTTGAAGTGCATCATATAGTGGTTGAAGGTATGGATCTATCTTTTCTTTCATATCTCCGGGAAGAAAACCGAGTTTCTCACCAGCTTCAACGGCAGGACGGCTGAGTATTATTTTTTTTATTTCTTTATTCTTCAGGGCTCTTACTGCTAAAGCTATAGAAGTATATGTTTTACCAGATCCCGCAGGTCCGATGGCAAATAACATATCATTCTTTTCAAACTCTTCCACAATTTTCAGTTGATTGTCACTACGAGGAATTATTGGTTTTCCTGTTACACTGAACACAATTACATTACCCACCTTTTCAGTTTGAGGAGCATTCCCTTTTATGATATCAATAATAACTTCTTCTTTTAAAGAGTTGTATTGTGCGCAGTGTTTCTCTAAAGCCAATATATTCTCTTCAAAAGCACACATCTCTTCTTCATCGCCCATTACCTTAATCACATTCCCGCGTGCGACAATTCTCAGTTTTGGATATAAGGCTTTTATAAGTTGAATGTTGGTGTTATTCACACCATAAAAGATAACAGGATCAATATCTTCGAGAACAATTAGTTTTTCTATCATTGAATCAATTTAAAAGGATCTCATACTTGTTTCTAAATTGCCTGCAAATTTAATCAATCGTTTGGATTCTTTTACTTTTCTAAAGGAATTTATTTTAATAATTGTTCTTTTAGAATTTTTTTTTAATATATATTTGCGCATCAAAAAGCTATATAACGAAACAATAATAATACCTTCCGATGCACAAACTCATCCCCGCTGTCGTCTGTCTGTTGTTACTTATCTTTTGCTTGGCAGCCTGTAGAGATACTTCTATGAAGTTGAATCATCCAAAAAATATACGAGGAGTGATTAGTTATAAACGTTCATTCGGTGACTTAAATGATCTACATCTTTCTTCTGCTAAAAGGATAGGAATTGCACCTATATCTTCTCGAAGTGAGATAGAATCGTTAAAAGGTAATCTGGTGCATATTGAGGATAATGACTATTATGTATTGGATTCATTGAAGCATTCTTTGCCTTATCTTATCCCACGGGCTAGTGATTTACTTACAAGTATAGGCTCTAATTTTCTCGACTCTTTGGATGCAAAAGGATTAAATCCTCATAAAATCATTATAACATCGGTACTTAGAACACTGGATGATGTTCGTCAGTTACGTCGTGGCAATAGGAATGCTTCTGAAAATTCGGCTCATTTCTATGGCACCACTTTTGATGTGAGCTATTGCCGTTTTAGAAAAATAGAAGATGACCGTCCGATGCAGAATGTCGGCTCCGATACTTTAAAGATGGTTCTGTCTGAAGTACTGCGGGATCTTAGAAAAGCAGAAACTTGCTATGTGAAGTACGAACTCAAACAGGGATGCTTCCATATTACTGCCAGATAGAAACTTACCGTAAAGAAAAAAAGTGTACCTTTGTACTCAAAAATTAGAATACACGTGCTACGATATTTTATTTATTTAGCCTATGAGGGAACAAATTATCATGGCTGGCAAATTCAGCCCAACGGCATGAGTGTGCAAGAGTGTTTGCAAAAAGCACTTTCTACTTACCTTCGGGTAGATATAGAAGTGGTGGGAGCCGGGCGAACAGATGCCGGAGTACACGCCAGGTTAATGGTGGCACACTTTGATTATGAAGGAGATCTTCCTGATCTGACCTTGCTGACGGATAAGTTGAACAAAATGTTACCGCCTGATATTTCCATTTTCCGTATTTGTAAGGTTAAGCCTGATGCGCATGCCCGCTTTGATGCAATCTCTCGCACCTATAAATATTATATAACCACCGTTAAATATCCTTTTAACAGACATCTGAAATATAGAATACATGGAATGCTTGACTATGGGCAAATGAACCTAGCTGCCCAAACATTGTTTGACTATACAGACTTTACAAGCTTTAGTAAACTGCATACGGACGTTAAAACAAATAATTGTCGGATAATAAAGGCGGAATGGAGTAAAGAAGATGATATAACTTGGGTGTTCACTATTCAGGCAGATCGCTTTCTTAGGAATATGGTACGGGCAATTGTAGGAACGCTTATTGAAGTGGGATGTGGCAAAATGAGTATTAAAGATTTTCGTGAAGTGATAGAACAAAAAAACAGATGTAAGGCAGGTGCTTCTGTTCCGGGACAAGCGTTGTTCCTTGTTGATATAGAATATCCTGCTGAAATATTTATATAATATGTGGTTATTATTAGCTTTTATTTCTGCCCTTTTGTTGGGCTTTTATGATGTATTTAAAAAGCAATCTTTAAAAGAGAACGCAGTAATTCCTGTACTGTTTCTCAATACCTTATTCTCTAGTCTTATTTTTGTTCCTTTCATTATTCTCTCTGCTTCCGGGCAAGAGTGGATTAGTAAAACAATTCTCTACATTCCTGTTGAAGGATGGGAAGTACACAAATATGTAATGCTAAAATCGGTAATAGTACTTTCATCCTGGATATTTGGTTATTTTGGGATGAAGCATTTGCCAATTACAATAGTAGGGCCTATCAATGCAACCCGCCCGGTAATGGTTTTAGTTGGAGCGATGTTAATGTTTGGAGAACGCCTGAATCTTTATCAGTGGGTGGGAGTTTTATTAGCAGTGGCTTCTTTTTTTATGTTGAGTCGCTCAGGAAAAAAGGAAGGGATAGACTTTAAACATAACAAATGGATCTTTTTTATTGTAATGGCAGCAGTGTTAGGTGCTATTAGTGGTTTGTATGATAAGTTTTTGATGCAGCGGTTTAATCCCATGTTGGTTCAGTCATGGTATAATATTTACCAGCTATTAATGATGGGAGTAATATTGATGCTTTTATGGTGGCCTAAACGGAAAGAAACAACTCCCTTTCGGTGGCATTGGAGTATTGTATTGATCTCTATATTTCTTTCAGCTGCAGATTTTGTTTATTTCTATGCACTCAGTTACAATGACTCTATGATTTCTATTGTTTCAATGATTCGTCGTGGAAGTGTGATTGTTTCTTTTCTCTTTGGTGCAATGCTTTTCCGTGAAAAGAATTTAAAAAGTAAAGCAATTGATCTGATTTTAGTATTAATTGGAATGATCTTCTTATATTTGGGCTCAAAATAAAAAATCAAGATGAAAAAAATACTTCTTCTTTGTCTTTTAATGACTTTAGTCATTCCCTTGCATGGGCAAGATGCGAAATCGGTATTTATCAGTATGCCCGATTCATTATCACCATTGCTGACCAAAGTCAATCGGGAAGACTTCGGGGATTTTCTTGAAAGCAAAATGAAAGCGCAAGTAAAGAACAAAATGGATAAAATGTCTGAGATGAAGGTGATGACGAAAGATTATCTTTTTTTGCAGACTACATCTCAAAGTTCTTTTCAGTTGAAGTTACTTCAAACAAATGATACTACAAAAATTATATGTGCCATCAGTACAGTCTGTGGTCCGGTCTGCGATAGCCGCATTCTTTTTTACTCTCTTAATTGGAAAGAGCTTTCTTTAAGCGATTATATAGACTTACCCAAAATGGATAGCTTTTTTGTAGCTCCTGATTCTACTCAGACTGAGGTTTATAATAATGCCCGGGCTCCTTTGGATGTTTATTTGCTAAAAGGAGATCTTTCTCAAACAAGCAATGAGCTGACTCTTACTTGCACTACTCCCGAATACTTGGATGAAAGTTCAGCAAAGGCATTAGAACCTTTCTTAAATAAAACATTGGTTTATGCTTGGGATGGTGGACATTTCATCTTGAAGAAATAATAGCATTATTTTTTAGATAAAAAAAACTCCGATACAAAATGTGTATCGGAGTTTTTTTATCATCAGATAAAACTGATATCTTATTTCTTTTTACGATCTCCGTAACGGCTCATGAACTTATCAACACGCCCAGCAGTATCAATCAAGTTAGACTTCCCTGTGTAGAAAGGGTGAGAAGTACTAGAGATTTCAAGTTTGAATAGTGGATAAGTTTCACCTTCGAACTCAACAGTCTCTTTTGTATTACAAGTCGATTGAGATAAAAATACATCACCGTTAGACATGTCTTTAAATACGACAGGACGGTATGATTCTGGATGAATGCCTTTTTTCATTTCAGTATTTGTTTTTTTAATTATTATTTCTTTTAAACTACTATTTGGTAAGAATAGTGTAATGGTCTATTTCAGAGCGCAAAGATAATGCTTTTCTTTAAATTTTAAAACAAATAGAGAAACTTTTTACGAATAATGAAAATCCGTCATATTACTTTCTCTACTGTTTTTTTATTTTAGATTTTCTATTCTTGCCCTTTAGGAAGAAAAAGGTTTAGAATTACTCCCACTATTGCTGCTAATCCAATGCCCGACATAGTAAAAGTTCCTATTTGGAACACAGCCCCTCCAATGCCAAAAGTTAGAATTAACGACGCAATAATCATGTTGCGCGGATTACCTAAGTTTGTCTTTGATTGAATTAAATTATTAATGCCTACCGAAGCAATCATACCAAACAAGAGCAGCATGATTCCTCCTAGTACAGCAGATGGTATTGTTTTCAGTAATACACTTATTTTCCCGATTACTGAAAAGACAATGCCAGTGACTGCCGCTATTCGTATAACTACCGGATCTGTAATTTTTGTAAGAGACATTGCCCCTATTACTTCGGAGTAAGTAGTAACAGGAGGACCTCCTATTGTTCCTGCAACAATACAGGCTAAGCCGTCGCCAAGCATTGTTCTGTGCAGCCCTGGATCTTTTACAAAATCTTTGCCGGTAACAGAATTTACTGCATATATGTTACCTATATGCTCAATGATGGGAGCTATGGCAACAGGAATCATAAAAAATATTGCTTCCCATGAGAACTTTGGAGTGACAAATTTAGGAAGGGCAAACCAAGGGGCGTCTCTCACTGGGGTGAGATCAATACCGAAGCAAAAATAAGCAATCAGATAACCAACAAATATTCCACAAAAGATAGGAATTAATTTTAATAACCCTTTTCCTAACAGTGTAACCAGTATAGCAGTGAAAAGTGTGCATAAGGCTATTATCCAATTTTCTTTTGCCATATTCACTGCTGAACTGGATAGTGATATACCTATAAGTATAATCACGGGACCGATAACAACAGGAGGGAATAGTGTGCGAATAATATCAGTACCTCTCCAATAAATAAGTAAACTCATCAAACCATAAACAAAACCAACTGCAACTAGTCCAGATAATGTTCCAGCTAATCCGTATAGTTCTGTTGCTTTTATAATAGGAGCTATAAAGGCGAAGCTACTGCCCAAAAAAATAGGTACTTTACCTTTCGTGACTAAATGAAAGATTAAAGTACCTATTCCTGCGGTAAAAAGTGCCGTTGAGGGATCGAGCCCCACTAGTAGCGGGACTAGTACGGTAGCCCCGAATGCCACAAAAAGAAATTGAATGCCGACAGCTGTTTTCTGAAAAGAGTTGAGTTGTTTACTATTACCCATCGTTTGTTGTAGAATTTTTTATTTAAAATCGTGCAAAGATCGTTTTTTCTTTTCAAACAACAAAAATTACTCTCTTGATTTTTGCGAAGGAATAATTTTTTAGTATTCTATTTGAAACGATCCGTTTTTGAAACTATTAATTCCCGCAGAATAAATTCTTAAAATTCCCTAGTTATCCCTTCCGCAGCATTTTTTGTATTTCTTTCCGCTTCCACATGGACAAAGATCATTCCGTCCCACTCTGGTGGTGAGTTTTACTGAGTAACTTGCAGCTGTTATTGAGTCAATATTGAGTGGCGTTTGTGGAAATATATTTTGAGGTTTGTGTGCTTCCTTAAAAAGTTCCTTTGGAGAATTTCCTTTCAGAGTCCAGCGTGGTAGGCTGTTTAGATATTCTGATATCTGTGTAATAAAGGCGTTGATTTTATCCATAGATCCAACATTTGCCTTTTTGGAAAAAAGAGAAAGAATATTACTCATGGGTGCTTCATTCTCAATTAATGCCCAGCTAGAATGGATGATTACTCTAATATCATAAGGGGTCGTTCCACTTTTCGTCAGTGTGTTAATTAAGCTTTGTGCTTCCTGTGTTTTTGGAATATAAAATCTAATTCCAGTCTCAAGAACTTCTTTTTCTGTGAATTTGTGTTGGTAAAGATCCTTACGCTTATTGATCTGATCTAAAATTTCTTGGGGATAGACAATATGCTCTGAAGCAAAATAAATATCTTTTCTTTTTAAAAAGGTCTTTACACCAAAATGTAATCTGTCTCTTAATAATATATAATCATAAAACTGAGGTTTACTTATTTTCTCTCCTGATAGCTCTAAATATTTGTAATAAAGATCCTTTTGAGAAAGAACTCCGTACAGATTGGTTAGACCGCAAATGAGTCGCTCTTTCCGGTCCCATTCTATGAGATTAACGTCTTTTACTAAGTTATCTATTATCGGGTCCAGTGCTTTACGAAAATTCTCAGACAGCGAATAGTATGCTTTATTGTCTTTATTCTTTTGATATTTAACCAATCCTCTCATCTCCAGATATTGTATGCAAAACAAATCTTCTATGGGTAGTTTTCCTTCTGCATGGACTAATTTTTGCAAAAACAACATTTCTGTTAGTGGAATTCGCATGTTCAAAACCTGGGGCTCATTCAATAATTTATTTTCAAGAGTATTTGCCAGTAATGTTTTATTCCAAGAAGATTGTATATTAGCTCCGAAAATCTCACAGTTTTTTATCAGTTCTTTTTTATTCAGAAAATCAACAAAATATTCTCCTAATTTCTGATTTTTTATGTCTGTTTCTTTTTCTTTCATCTTCTCAGTTGTAACACATCTTTTTTATAATCGATGTGATTTATATTTGTCAATAGAAAGGCAAATATAATATTAAAATAATCCTTTAGCAATAAATATGTCCTAATTGCATGCAATTTATTTATAAAAAACAACTATCTTTGACCGCTTAAACAAAATGGTCAAATAGACTAAATAAGAAAGGATAGGTAAAAAGATGGTTAGTATTACACATATGGGTGAGTGTCAGGAAAAGGCTTCTCGTATTATCGAAGTAGCCCAAAAGCGTTTTGGATTGTATGGATTTGAAAAAACAACAATGAATGAGATCGCTTCTGATCTTGATATGTCTAAAGGTTCTTTATATTATTATTTTCCTGATAAAGAACATCTCTATATGGCTGTTGTTCAAAAAGAACATGACTTATTTATCCAAATGGTTAATGAAAAGATTGCTTTACTTTCGGATCCCTCTCAAATGATTCGGGAGTATATAAGTGTCAGGCTTTCTTATTTCAGGATGTTACTCAATCTAAGCCGATTTCGCCATGATAATGCCCGGGAATTTCATAGTATGATGCATGAACAATGGAAAACCTTTAGAATTGAGGAAGAGGCATTGATCACTGGTATTTTAAAGATTGGAGTGGAAAAACAGTCTTTTGAAATGGAAAATGTCGATGAAGTTGCAGTATTGTTGCTGGACATATTTAAGAGCTTAAGCATTTCATTGGTTAAGAAGAAAGATATTTTTTATCTGGAAGCCAATGAATATGATGTGCTGCATAGAAAAATCGATTTATTTACAGAGATGTTTATTAAATCGCTAAAAAAGTAAGTTAGTTTTTTTTATAAAATAAGACCGGATATTGAATAAGGTAAAAAGGTATAACTATCCGGATATTATTGTCGCTAAATAAATAATAGGTATGAAGAAAGAGAAAAAGAAGAAAGGAATTAAAGTGTATATTCCTTTGATTGTAACCATTGCGATTGTTTTAGGTGGTGGATGGTATTGGTATAACGAATATACCAAGTATACATCAACTGATGATGCGCATATTGACTCCGATAATTATGCGATAAGTTCTAAAATTTTAGGACGTATCGTTCATATTTACTTTGAAGAAGGAGACACCGTTAAAAAAGGTGATTTATTAGCTGAGTTAGATACTACTGAATTGCACGCGCAAAAGATACAAGCGACAGCAAATCTTGAACAGTCAAAAGCGGCGCAATTACAATCTGAGGCAAAGTATAAATACGATCAGGAAAGTATTAAAGTACTTCAAGTGGGACTGGCTAAGACGCAGGAAGATTATACTCGTGCCAAAGAGCAGTATAAAGGAGATGTAATTACGAAAGAACAGTACGATCATTCAAAGAAAGCTTGGGAAACCGCTAAAGCACAACTGGACGCAGCCAAGAGTCAACTGTCTGTATCCCGTGCACAAATAGGCTCTTCCATAGCAACTATTGAAACAACAAAAGCTCAGATTGGAGTAATCTCTACTCAGCTCAATAACACACTTTTATATTCGCCGGTAGATGGCGTAGTAGCCAAGAAATGGTTGCTCGATGGAGACGTTACACAGCCAGGACAGAATGTGCTTACTGTTACTAATAATAATAAATTATGGGTAGCAGTCTATCTTGAAGAAACTAAGATGGCCGGATTACATCTTAATGAGCGATCAAAATTGGAGATAGATGCCTATCCTGGTGTTACTTTTCTGGGTAAAATTATTCAGTTAAGTTCTAATACAGCTTCACAGTTTTCATTGATCCCGCCCAATAATGCTTCAGGAAATTTTACTAAAGTTACTCAACGTGTTCCTCTGAAGATATCTATAGACGGAACAAATAACAGTGTTCCATTATCAAAGTACAAGCTTTTAGCGGGGATGTCTGTTGTAGTTAAGATTATTAAAGATTAACGATGAGAAAAGTTACATTAACTCACCGATTTCGCAGAAAAGTAAGAAGCCGAGACTCAGTTTTTCATCCTCATAACAATAATTATAAGTGGTGGTTGTTAGGTAATATCATGATTGGAACATTTATGGCTGTGCTCGATGCAACCATTGTGAATGTGGCGTTGCCTAAAATTATGGCTTCTTTTGGTGTGGGAATTGATAAAATACAGTGGGTATCTACTGCTTACATGCTTGCTATGGCCGTGATGTTGCCTACTTCCGGTTGGATGGCCGATAAGTTTGGTTATAAGCGAATGTACTTTCTTGGTATGTTGCTGTTTACTTTGGGTTCTTTGCTTTGCGGCATGTCTGGCAATGAGGATATGTTGATTTTCTCCCGTGTCATTCAAGGCTTTGGAGCGGGAGCAATCCAACCATTAGGCATGGCAATCATTTCTCGGGAGTTTCCGCCCAAGCAAAGAGGACTTGCATTGGGATTCTGGGCTATTGCCGCTGCCGCATCTGTATCGTTTGGCCCTCTTATAGGAGGCTATTTGGTCGATCATTTTAGCTGGCAATTGATTTTTGATGTCAATGTTCCTATCGGATTAATAGGAATGGCGGCAACGGTCATTATACAGAGTGAATATATAAATAAGAATGTGCGTAAATTTGATCTTACCGGATTTATTTCCGCAATCATTTTTTTACCCTTACTTCTTTATGCTCTTTCCGAAGGTAATGCGGCGACTAATTCCGACGGATGGAGTGCTCCTTATATATTGTTATGCTTCGCCATCTCTTTTGTTGCAATGGTAGTGTTTGTCACCACAGAACTCACAGTAGACGAACCTTTACTGGACTTGCGTTTACTGGGGAATCGAAATTTTGGCATTTGTTCGCTCATTATGCTTATGTTCAGTATTGGAATGTTTGGTAGTACTTTTTTATTACCCCTTTATCTGCAAAATACGTTGAGTTATACAGCTCTACAAGCTGGAGCGGTGTTTCTTCCGGTAGGAATTATCCAAGGGATTATGTCACCAACTTCCGGCTATCTTGCAAATAAAATAAATCCCAAGTGGATGCTTATCGTTGGAGTTCTTTTATTGGCTTTCAGCTTTTATTATAATTCCTCGTTTTCGTTTCTTACGGAGCACTCTTATATTATGACCGGACTTTATATTCGGGGATTTGCCATGGGAATAATCTTTACTCCTTTGAGCACTATCTCTTTATCACAAATTCCCCGTGAAAAGATGGCGCAAGCATCGGGTGTGACCAATACTATTCGGCAAATAGGAGGAAGTTTGGGAGTGGCGATTTTAACGACTGTACTTAGTACAAGAGTTACCTATCATACTCAACTTTATAGTGAAGCACTTCAACCAAATTCCGCTGTATATCAGCAAGTAAAAAAAGGATTGCAAGGATTTGCAGCCACTCAGGTGGGCAGCTCTCCTTCTATATCAGCTCAGCAAGGAGAGACTTTATTAGTGTCCCATATTGATAAACAGGCTTATATTCAAGGGGTGGATGATGATTTTATGTTGGCAGCTGTTGTTACGTTATTTGGAGGAGCTCCCGTACTTTGGTTGCGTAAGAAAAAGAAAAATGTATAAAATATATCAGATTATGATCAGACAAATATTTAAGATAGTTTTGATCCTGTTTGTAATAACCGGGTGTTCTGTCATACCTGCTGTTGCTCAGCAGCAGACTGACTCTTTGTCGTTTCAGCAGGTAATGTCACAGGTGATACGAAGTCACCCTTCGGTGCAAGAAGCACAAGAAGCACTCAACGGAGCAACTGCTAAAATTGAATTAGCTAAATCAGCCTATTTACCTACAGTTGATTTTGACGCTTCGTATACCCGTTTGGGTCCCGTTTCAAAGGTTAGTTTCCCAGGAATGGGAACGTTTCAATTTAATCCCTATGATAATTATACAGCAGGGGTGAGCGTGAATCAAACAGTCTATGATTTTGGTAAAACATCTAAAGTGGTGGAGCTGGAAACAAAAAAAAGAGAGCTTAATCAGATCTCTATTGATCAGATTAAGCAAACACTTTCCATGGTGGTTACCAATAATTATTACACTTTAGTGTATCTTCAAAGTGCTTTGGACATTAAGAAAGAAGAACTTCGCAATTTACAAAATCATTTAGAGTTCATAGAGAAGAAAAGTAGTACAGGTTCGGCTACCAAGTATGAGATACTTACTACACAAGTCAAAATTTCAACAATAGAAAGTCAGAAATATGATTTGGAAGCATCTTTTCGCACTCAGTTAACGGTATTAAACACCTTATTAGGATTACCGGAATATACCCTTCACAAAGTGATGAACGTATTATCCATGGAAACAACTTCTACCGATGAATCCTCAGTGGCTTATGCTGTTGAGCATCGGGAAGAGATAAAATTGGCAAAAGAGAAAACTGAATTGGAACAATTGAACTTTTCCGCAATCAAGTCAGCCAATAATCCCATTGTAAATGCATTTGGTTCCGCAGGATTTAAGAACGGATATTCTCCCGATCTTAATTTGATGAAAGGAAATTTTTTAGTAGGTGTAGGAGTAAAAGTGCCACTTTTCGATGCTAAGAGAACTAAAAATAACTTATTGGTATCTAAATCCAATTTAGTTAGCTCCCAGTTTGAAACAGAAATTACCCGTAGAAAGATAGTTAATGAAGTTGTAGAAGCGCAGTCCGGCATTGATGCTTCCAGAAAGAAAGTGGAACAATTTGAGATGCAATTAAATCATGCCTTGCAAGCCTATGAGTTAGCTAAAATAAGTTTCAAGAGTGGAGTTATCACCAATCTTGATTTACTGGATTCAGAGACAGCCGTTTCTGAAAGTCGCCTTCAGTTGCTTAAATCAAGACTCGATCAGCATATCAGCATGCTGAAACTAAAGGTCGCTGTAGGGCAGCATATTTATTGAATTTAGTTTTTTTGTTTTTATAGATCTTGAATATTGATGGTTTTCTCTCGACGTGAATGTTGAGAGGAAGCCATTTTTTTATATATTAAGTGCATATTTCCGCTTCAATAATAAACTTTAGTTAGCTAACTCATCAAAGATATTAAATAACCTAGCATTATCTATTCTTTTTTATTTTTATTTTGCTAAAAAAATAGATTATCTATTTTTTTTCTAACTTCGTGTCGTTTAATCTAAAAATATAAAGAGAATAAAAAGGTACAACCTTATTTCTCTTTTTCAATGGAAATACAATATTTTCAATGTCTTAATATATGCAAAATACAGAAATCCAAAGCAATAAAAAGATCAGAGTACTTTTACTGCGTTTCAAAAATAATATTCATAAAAATGAAGTTTCATTACTTCGCGGAGCTGTTATTCACGCGATCAATAAAAATGATGATATTCTTTTTCATAATCATGAAGGTAATAAATTCCGGTATTCATATCCATTGATACAATATAAACGCATCAACCAAAAAGGGGCAATTATATGTGTGAATGAAGGTACAGATGTAATAGGAAATTTTTTTTCGCAATGTAACTTCGACTTTTCTTTAGGTGAAAAACAAATGACAATGGAAATAGAGTCAATTAAAGCTAATCAATACTTGGTACAAATTTGGGATTTTTCTTTTTATTATAGAATTCGTAAATGGTTACCATTAAATCAAGAAAATTATCAGGAGTTTCTTAAGTTGGAAGGATTAAGTGAAAAGAGTCTGTTTCTTGAAAAAATACTCATCGGAAATATTCTATCTTTTGCCAAAGGAGTTAATATTCACTTGGAATCACAAGTTTCATGCAAAATCACAAATTTGAGTGAACCGATAATTATAAGGTATAAAGAGGTGAAAATGATGAGCTTTGATACCGATTTTATGAGTAATGTTTCTCTACCTGACTATATTGGATTAGGGAAAAGCGTAAGTTTGGGATTTGGTACTGTGACACAAAACTATGATAAAAAAGAATCAATACAATAATACTTAATTATAAAAACAATGCTAGGAGAACGATATTTGTACGGGGCTGCGGTGCAAGGCATTCAAAGCTTTATTTTTCAAACAAATGAGCTAAAAGACATTGTCGGTGCAAGTGAGTTAGTAGATAATATTTGCACAGATGCCTTTGAATCTTATTGTGACGAAAAAGGGACTTCAATTTTACGAGCGGCCGGAAATATTAAGTATATCTTCACAGATAGACAAAAATGCGAGAAAGCGGTGCGTGAGTTTCCCAAAAAAGTAATGACAATGGCACCCGGAATTACAATTAGTCAGGCTGTTGTAAAGATAGAAGGTGAGAATTTCAGCAAAGCTGTTAATAAACTAGAGGAACGGCTGCGTATTCAGCGCAATCGACCAATGCAGAGCCTTACAATAGGATTGACAGGCGTTCTTAGATCACGTAAGACAGGACTTCCTGCTATAATAAAGGACAAGCAAGATTATCTGGATAGTGCGACTGTTGCAAAGCGAAAAAACAAAGACACAATGAAAAGGCTTTGTGAGAAAAGTTTTGGGATTGGTGAAATTAAAAAAGAGCGAATTGCTTTAGATATTAATGATATTACTAAAAAAAATGACTGGATTGCTGTTATTCATGCAGACGGCAATGGATTGGGGAATATTGTGCAGGCAATAGGAGATAAAGAGGAGAATCTAAGAACGTTCTCCGAGAACCTTGATAAAGCAACAATTACAGCAGCAAACAAAGCTTTTGAATCCGTAAAAGAGAGCTTTAAAGATGATAAAATTGATAAAGATGATAAAATCCCCATTCGCCCTATTGTATTAGGCGGAGATGACATGACTGTGATTTGTCGCGCAGACATTGCGATTGAGTATACTTCAAGTTTCCTGAAAGAATTTGAGAATCAAACGAATGAATATTTAAAAGATAACCCGAAACATGAGAATCTAAATTTTGATAGACTTACAGCTTGTGCAGGAATTGCTTTTATCAAATCATCTTATCCATTTTATTATGGATACAATTTGGCTGAAATGCTTTGTGAAAGAGCGAAGAAAAAAGCTAGAGAGATCAATGAGAAACTTGCCCCTTCTTGTTTAATGTTTCATAAAGTGCAAGATAGTTTTATAGAAGATTTTGATATAATAGCAAAACGGGAATTAACAGCCCAAAATAATATTTCCTTTGAATTTGGTCCCTATTATTTAGATAAGCAAACTGATAGTTGGACAATCGATCAGCTTATTAAAATTACAAAAGAATTAAACTCAGCAGAAGGTAACATCGTTAAATCTAACTTGCGCCAATGGTTAAGCCTACTGTGTTCTAACGAAGAAATGGCAAAGCAAAAAATAGAACGTATGAAATCATTGATGAGTGAAAACGAACTCAGTAATTTTTCCATTAATGAACTCACAAATACAGAACATAAAAAAGTACCAGCTTATGATATATTGGCCTTACATTCAATTCTATTTCAGGAAACCAAATAATAGTAAGAATCATGAAAAATATAAACTATAAAATACAATTCTTTTCTGAGTGGCATTGCGGTTCGGGATTAGCAGCCGGAGCTGATGTAGATGCTTTGGTCATTAAAGATAAAAATAGTCTGCCATATATTCCTGGCAAAACAATTAAAGGACTTGTTCGTGATGCAGTGGAAGATATACTTTCATTCAAAGAAAAAAAGGAAGAAAAAGAAGCTGTTTTTAGACGTAGTTTTGGATATTCTGAGAATATAGAAAAAGAGATAAAGCAAGGGTGTTCATTCTTTACTAACGCCACTTTATCTAAAGATCTTCAGATAAAGATTATCGATAAAAAGATTACCAAATATCTGTTCCGTGCCCGATCATCCACAGCTATTGACAATAACGGCATTGCCTGCGCACACAGTCTGCGACGTTTGCAAACAACTGTGCCATGCGAATTGGAAGGAGAAATACTCGATGTACCCGATGAACTTATTGAAGATATTGAAGCCGGACTTCTATATATCAAACGATTGGGATATAACCGTAATCGAGGACTGGGGAGATGTCAATTTTCAGTAATAACAGAAGGAGGTAATCAATGAATAAGACTATGCAATTTAAATGTACATTACTTTCTGATATTATTCTGAATCAGAAAGCTGCAACTGAAGGCAATCAGGAGACTTTGGATTTTATTCCTGGAAACAATTTCCTTGGAATAGTTGCAAAAATATATGACGAGTTTTCTCCTGAAGATCAAATTAATATTTTCCATAGTGGTAAAGTCCGTTTCGGTGATGCTCATCCAATCTGCGGAAATAACCGTACTTTGCGTATCCCTGCTTCAATGTATTATCCTAAACTGAAAAGAGTAAATGAAGAATGTTACATTTATCATTTATACGACAGAGAAAAAGAGGCTAAAAAAAAACAATTAAAGCAGTGCCGAAGAGGCTTCTATTCTTTCTCAAACAATCAATGTGAGAAAGTAGAAGTAGGTAAAACTTTCGCTATCAAATCAGCTTATGATAGAGAAAAACGTCGCTCAAAAGATGAACAAATGTTTGGATACCAATCCATTGACAAGGGAGTTGAATTCTATTTTGAAGTAGATACTGATAGTAATATCAGCAACGAACTTCGTAAAAAAGTAAATGATGCATTGATTGGAATAAAACGTGTAGGACGTTCGCGGACTGCGCAATATGGATTAGTTGAGATTACATCCGCTATTTTTGAAAATGTACAATCGACTACAACCACTATTCAAATTGATGGCAAAAAGTGTATAACCGTTTATGCCGACAGTCGTTTAATCTTCCTGAATCAATATGGAATCCCCACCTTCATGCCTACCGCAATGGATTTAGGCTTAGAAGACGGAGCTATCTGGTGGGAAAAATCTCAGATACGTACATTCCAGTATGCGCCTTGGAACTTTAAACGCCAGGCACGCGATGCTGACCGATGCGGCATTGAAAAAGGAAGCGTATTTGTGATTGTAATTGATAAATTACCAGATATATCAGATATGCCTCATTATGTAGGAAGTTACAAGAGCGAAGGGTTTGGAAAGGTAATTATTAATCCTGATTTTTTAAATGCTTCTGAGGCCAATAACGGTAAAGCAACGTACCGGTTTATAGAAACGACAAAAGCCAAAACGGAAAAACTGGAATATACCGAAAGTCTATCAGAAACCGATTCATTATTATTTACTTATCTAAGTAGTGCTAAAGAAGAAGAAGAGAAAGAATCTACGGTTTACAAATTGGTGAACGAATTTGTGAAGGACAATTTGAAATACTTCCTCTCAGAATCATTCGCTTCACAATGGGGAACTATCAGAAGTATTTCTATGCAATACCCTGATAAGGATAAACTGAAAGAGAATTTATTTGCAAAAGAACCAATACAAAATGACAAACAAGTTGATTTTGCCTATTTAACCCATGGTATCGCTAAAGATAAGTGGGATGAAAAAGGTCGCCGTGATAAGCTTAAAGAATTCTTTGATAAGCTGGAACCCGATATGGCTCAGTTTGCTTTAATAAACCTTTCAGCTGAAATGGCTAAAAAATGTAAGGGGAAATAATTATGGAAAACACAGTATATACACATCGCTATTTGGCAAGAATAGTGATAGAAGCCGAAACGCCACTGACAGTAGGCTCAGGAGAAAAAAACATTACAACTGATGCATTGGTTGTAACAGATACTAATGGATTACCCTATATTCCGGGAACAGCTCTGGCCGGAATAATCCGTCACGCTATCGGAGAAGAAGAAACAAAAGACTTCTTTGGCTTTCAGGGAACAGGAAAAAAACCGGACGGGAAAGGTTCTGAAATAATCTTCTCCTCTGCCCAGCTGGTTAACGAAAATGGAACTGTAATCGATGGCTTACAGAATATTGATTTTAAAACAGAATTTTATCGGCACTTCAACATTTTACCTATTCGACAGCATGTCAGCATTGGCAGTGATGGTGCAGCAAAGAAGAGTGGAAAATTCGATGAGCAAGTAATATTCAAAGGTACCCGTTTCTGTTTTGAAATTGAAATGTTATCCGATGGTAACAACGAAAGCTCATTCAATAAAGTTATCGAACAATTGCATTCCAAAACATTTCGTATAGGAAGTGGCACTCGCTGTGGTTTTGGTGAAATAAAAATTATCTCATGCAAAACGGCGATGCTTGATTTGCAGGTTGAAACCGATCTTTCTGCTTATCTCGAAAAAAGTTCCTCTTTAGAATGCAATGAATTTTGGAATAAAAAAGGAAAAGAAACAAAAATAGAAAAGCAAGCAGGTAATTGGATTGAATATAAATTAGAGCTGAAGCCAGATGATTTCTTCCTTTTTGGTTCTGGATTTGGAAATGACAAAGCAGATATAACCCCAGTGACTGAAACAGCCATTGAGTGGAACCAACAAACAGGGAAATGTAAATTCAACGAAACCAAAATTCTGATCCCTGCAACCTCAGTTAAAGGAGCAATAGCCCACCGGGTGGCGTTTTATTACAACAAGTTTAATGGGTGGTTTGCCGATACTCCAGATACAAAAGCAGCTACAGGCACTGCAAATAAGGCTGTAAAAGAATTGTTTGGTAGTGAAGACCCTAAAAATCTGCAACGAGGCCGGGTATTATTGTCAGATATCATAGAAACGGCAGAATCTAATTCAAAAACAAAAACCATTCAACATGTATCTATAGACCGTTTCACAGGAGGTGCGGCTAAAGGAGCTTTATTTGCAGAAGAAGTCGTTTGTGCAGACAATCAAATTTATGCACTTAAATTAATGGTGGAAAAATGTGCCATTGAAGATGAAGCAATACGCAAAGCGTTACATCTTGCATTACGCGATATAGTTACAGGAATGCTCCCACTTGGTGGGGGAGTAAACAGAGGGAACGGATGTTTTACAGGGACTTTAGAAAGAACAGACAAGGAGGTAATCGATTATGAATAAGATTGAATTACAAGATATAAATAAAGCCAATAAATATCAAGGCTACTTGTGGTGGAGTGATCAACAATATCCAAAAGTGTATGATGGAGAAATACTTGACATAGAATTAGATGGCATTGTAAATCCATTTATTATCGAAGGTCAATTGTATGATGTAACAAGTAATAAATCATATAGCATAAAATATGTGGAAGGAAAACACATAGTTATAGAGTATAAGTTAAATGAGCTCAATAATGTGGAAAAGACCGAACAACCATATCTTTCCAACAGAATGAACGAAAGAACTCTTTCGTTTTATCAGTACTGGGAAGCTGAATCAGATAATTTGTGTGAAGGGATGGAGGTATTAAAACCAGCTAAATGTGTATTTGTAGGATTTAAAAATAAGGAGGAATAAGCTATGCCTGATTATAATAGAAATAACTATCCACAAAGGAATTATAACAATCAGAGAAATAATAACGATCAGAGAGATATGGATACTAATTTTTTTAATCCTTATGCATTTGTTCCATTAAGTGATACGGTATTCTCCTTAACGGATGAAGAAAAAAAACAATTGAATAATGCTCACGACATACCTTTTTCCGATGGAATAAGTGGTAGCGTTGATGTAACATTTAAGGCTGTTACTCCTTTTTGTGTGCGGTGTGGAGAAAATGGTTCAAACGCCAGAAATAAAGATTATTATGTACCAGCAACCTCATTAAAAGGGATGATCAGGAATGTTTTTGAAATAATCTCTTTTGCCAATATCCGAAATAATATGGCAAATAGCAGATACAGTATGCGTGATCTTCACAGCAAGGATTATCAGTTAAAATCAAATGATGGACCACAAAAGAGTGGCTTTCTGATTCAACGAAATGAAAACTTTTACATAATTCCTTGCAATAAAGAACAATTATCTTACAAAACAATTGAAGATTATGAAAAAAATATTAAGGCTGCTCAATTCAAAAAGATAGAAAGCATCCCACAAAAGTACAAAGCTTTAGGAGCTGATTATGTATATGAAGGAGACGATGACACTTGGTATATGTGGTTTTTTTCAGGCTTTATGAACAATAAGAATCACGAATTTTTATTTGAAATTCCTCAAATTAAGAAAGAGAATCTAATAAAATTGGAAGAGAAAGAATATAAAGATTTTATATTTATCCATCAGATAGAAAACGAAAATGAAGCGTGGAAATTCTGGAAAAAAAAATTAAAAAACTATTCTAGTATGCAAGCAATTGTAGATGATGAATATAAAGGAATCGTACCTTGTTTCTTCAGAATTAAGTTGGACAAAGAAGGTGCCGAAATTGTCAAAGACTTAGGATTCTCATATTTATATCGTCAGCCTTATGACAAAACAACGCACGATTGTCTTCCTGAGGTATACAAGAACGATACATTTGACTTGGCACAAGCTATTTTTGGATATACAGGTAAAAATGCCTCCTTAAAAGGAAGAGTACAATTCTCTAATGCAATTATTAAAGAGGCTAAAGTTGCAGAAAAGCAAACTTTTGTCTTAGGCAGTCCTAAACCAACTTTTTATCCTTTCTATCTGAAACAAGATGGAGGGAAATTAAATACCTATTTTTCTCCTCAGGCAACCATTTCCGGTTGGAAGCGCCCTCTACTTCATAAAACAGTTATAACTGGAAGATCTACAGGAAATGCGAAGATTGAATCTTCATTCATTCCTTTAGCAGCCGGGACCGAATTTACTACCCGGATTAAATTCCACAATTTACGACCTTATGAATTAGGAGCCTTAATTGCGGCAATTACTTTTTGCGGAAAGTCTGATAAGTGCTATCATTCTATAGGATATGCAAAAGCTTTTGGTTATGGCAAACTTCAAGTACTTGATGTAAAGTTAAATATGGCTGAAATGGAAATACATACACCTGAATCATTAATGAAAGATTTTGAAGATAAGCTATTTAGTCAAACGGAGATTTCTAAAGACAAATGGATAAATACATTATCGCCTTTGTTCCTATATGCATCTGGAGATTATAAAGAAAATAAGGAAATAAAGTATCCATCACTAAGAAACCCGGCTGAATTTACTGAAATTAAGAAAAGTAATCTGTGCATAAATAGCTTTACTCCTAAATTAAAATAACGTTCAAAATGGCAAAAATACAAATAACAATTTTAGGAAAAGAGCCTTTGCCCGTTTATTATGCGATAACTGAATTTGATTCTGATATGATACATTTAATAGGAACAAAAGAAAATCGAAGTATTGGCAAAAGGATAAAATCAGTGGTCGAAAAGTCAGTACCCTGTAAAATTCATATTGTTGAAGCCTATAATCCTACAGATATGGTGAATGTTTGTGAAACAATTCACTCTAAGTCTCCAAATGATGAATACATTTATAACCTCACGGGCGGTACAAAAATTATGAGTTTGGCAGCATTTTCAATAGCTGTTAAGTACGGAGCAAAAACGATTTATACAACACAGACAAATGAAATCGTTGATATGCAAACCTATCAGATTACTCCAATGAAATGCATTCTAAGTAATGAAAATATTTTTATATTACAAGGACAGGATTTAAAGAGCTTTGATATTCTGAATCGGCACAATGCAGATAAAGTAAACTGTGCCAAAGAAATCAAAGAGTTTATTGAAACAAACAATAAAGTTTATTCTAATCTAAGTTATTATTATTCATTTGTTTACAAAAAAAATCTACATGAGAATATAGAAACCGATAATCGAATAACTCTGAGTAAAACTACCGACGGGCTTACTGTAGAAAAAGAAGGTGAATTATTACTACAATTATCACATCCAGATGCTGCTGATCTGCTTTTTGAAGGACGTTGGTGGGAAACCTTGGTAGCAGATGCGCTGCTTACTTGGAGTGAAAGTCTGGATCATCCTTATGAAATCTGGCAAAATGTTAAGTTCAGTCCAAAAGCAGAAATTGTAAGTTATAAGGATAGAGATAAAAACGAAGTTGATATACTTATTAATATAGGGACTAAAATTCTGTTCATTGAATGTAAATCTGGCAAAATAACGCAAGATAATATTTATAAAATAGATGCTGTGCGCAGCACTTATGGCGGCAATATGTCTAAAGCAGTTCTTACGTCTTACTATCCTATAGATGAAATAATTAAAGAAAAAGCGAAAGAACTTGATATAAGATTATTTGCGCCAGAAAAGTTGTGGCAACGAAGTAACTTTTTAGATAATATAAATTCTCAGTTTAAAAATATAATAGAACGATTAAATATATAGTAATATGAATAAAACTATTTTGGTTAGCTTAATCAGTGACCAGACAATTCCAAACATTCAGCTAATAAAGGAATTTAAAACAGATGTTGATACCTATCTGTTTATAACAACCGTTGATATGGAGAAAAAAGGATGCAGAACATGGATTGAAAAAGCCACTGAAATTCATGCGTCGGAGATAAAAACAATTGATCCATACTCTTTCAATGACATCGTAGAAAAACTTGATAGTTTTGATTTTTCACTTTATGATCGAATCATTGTAAATCTTACAGGAGGAACTAAAATAATGAGTTTGGCTACATCGGACTATTTTAAAGAACTTGGAGCTGAAATCTATTATATTCCAGGAAATGACAAAAGTTTTTTAAAGCTATTTCCTGGCAGAAAAAAGAAAGTGTTGCAATTGGAACAGTCTGTATCACTCAAAGAATATCTTTTTTCTTATGGATTTACTTTCAAGGAGAGTAAAGAAAGTGGTTTTTCAAAAGAGTATACACAATTTGTTTTTGATAAATTTATTAAGAATAGTTTTATCGATTACGCTGATGTGCTTTTCGCATTAAGAGCTAAACGAGATAAAGACGTTGAAATATCAACAATTGACCGGCTTACTAATTTCCTTAACGAATTAGAATTTGCCGTTACAGGTATATCAAAGTTAACAAAATTGCAAGTTAAATATTTCACAGGTGAATGGTTTGAAGAATATGTAGCAAATAGGTTAATAGCCGAACTTGGCGAATCAATGGATATGAGTATTGGAATCCAGATCAATAAAAATCAGATAATAAATGGAGAAAAAAAGAGTTTCTCAAACGAAATGGATGTATTATTTATGTACAACAATAAATTTTATTCTATTGAATGTAAAACATCTGTGTTCGATACCACTGAAGAAATAAACTCTTTTGGTGAGACCATTCGAAAAGAGAGGAATATACTTGGTGAAACCATTTATAAATCAGACTCGCTAAAACATAACTTTGGTTTATTCCCTAGTACCTCTATTTTTATCCTTGATAGCATTGGCAATAAAAAGCAAAAACTGAAATCACATCTGGAACGGGCAGAATTATCAAAAATTAAAATTATAGATAGAGACCTGATTGTAAATTGTGAAAGTTTCTGTGATTTGTTAAATATCAAGAAATAAGTTTATGCTTATTAATATATCCAATCATCCATATTCTAATTGGAGTATGGAACAAAAACGAGCCGCAGAAATTTTTGGAAAGTGTGTTGATTTACCTTTTCCACAAATAGATAGTTCAGGAGATGAGTCTTACATCAAAAAGTTAAGTTGTGAATGTGTAAGATCGATAGAAACACTTGCAAAGCAACAAGAAGTTGTAGTACATATCATGGGAGAAATGACTTTTACTTTTCTTACAATTTTGATGCTTCAGCAAAAGGGAATTAAATGTATAGCTTCCACCACTGAACGTATAGTAAAGGAAACTGGCTTTAATAAAAAAGAAACTACATTCAGTTTCTCCAGATTCAGAGAATATTTACAACCATAATGCGATCTAATAGATATGAATGATAAAATAACTCTTAAACCAGATCAGGCATTTTCTTTCAAAAAGTTAAAAGCCTTTATTGAAGATAAACAATCAAAAATATTTATCCTCAAAGACTATGTGGGTACAAGGGAAACCACTTTAATAAAATTGTTGATTGACGAACTCAATAAAAAGGAATATTCTTATTTACTCTTAGCTTCCACCAGTAGAGCCGCTAAAATATTAAGTAATATCAATGGATATATACAGCTATGGCTCGCGCAAAGTATCAATTACACATAGTAGGTGAGTGGTGGATTGAATAAATACAGCAACTTAATATATAAAGCTATGGATTTAATTCTCAATACTTTTGGCACTAGTTTGAATAAAGAAAACGATGCTTTTGTCATTCATCATAAGGATGGCAAACAACGTATACCTCCTGATGGACTTAAATCAATACAGATAAGTCGTGGAGCACAAATTACAAGTGATGCAGTATTATTCGCTATAGAGAAAGAAGTGGAGATATTGTTTCTTGATAATAGTGGCAACCCTGTGGGCAGAGTTTGGAGTTCCAAATACGGATCAGTTTCTACTATTCGGAAAGGGCAGCTGAATTTTACATTCTCAAAAGAATCTGTAAAATGGATTAAAAGTGTAATTTGCGAAAAAATAGAAAATCAACAAGCACTGTTATTAGCTTTTAAAACAGATTCGACAGATCACGAGAATAGAGTAAAAAAGTCCGTTCAACGTTTGGAGGATTATCGAATGAAAGTATCTGCTTTGCAAGGTGATATTGTTCCTGATATAGCAGCTCATATAAGAGGATGGGAAGGCATTTCTTCAAAGATATATTTTGATACATTAAACAGTTTTATACCAGAGATATATCGTTTTGAGCAGCGTTCTCAGCATCCTGCCTATGAT
This sequence comes from Bacteroidales bacterium, assembly GCA_015654535.1. GTDB lineage: Bacteria > Bacteroidota > Bacteroidia > Bacteroidales > Bacteroidaceae > Bacteroides. The sequence continues at coordinate 2,284 of JAATGU010000084.1, read as the reverse complement.
ATTGTAAATGCGATGCTTAACTATGGATATGGTCTTCTTTATGGGAAAGTGGAGGGAGCTTTGATAAAATCAGGGATTGATCCATATATCGGAGTTCTTCATCGTGACGACTATAATCGTCCGGTCTTAGTTTATGATGTAATTGAACGCTACCGCATTTGGGCCGATTATGTTGTTTATTCATTAATTGCTCAAGAGATAGTAACACAAGATTTATATTCTGTTCGTGAAGATGGTTCATATTGGTTAGAAGGTTTGGGGCGCAGAATAATTATTCAATCAATGAACGATTATCTGGAAGAGCCCATTGTGGTAAAAGGGATACCTCGTTCCAGGTATAATCATATAGCTCTTTATGCACAGGAATTAGCTCAGAAGTTTAAATCATTTGTTTAAAAATAAACTATGCTACAAGCCGGTCAAAATATAACTAAAGTTGACGATGCTTTAACAAAAGTTCAGAAAGATTATCTGTTTCGTCAACTACAATCTCCCAAAAAAGAGATATTATCCCATATACGTCATTTGCGGATAGTAAAATCTATTGATAACAAACAATATACTATATTAAAAAAGCAGCTTCCTTATGTGGTCTGTGGAATATTCAATCCTCCGTTTCGAAAGACGGAGAACTTTGCATATATTGAAAATTTCATTGTTGACCTTGATCATTTTTCCGACCATAATCAAGAGATCTCTATTGTCCGTAAAGAGATATAGAAAGATCCCCATACCCTTATGTCATTTATATCTCCAAGCGAAAATGGTTTAAAAGTTATGTTTCATTTAAAAGAGAAGTGCTTTGATTCGGGTAAATATTCTCTCTTTTATAAGTGTTTTGTGCGTGCACTTGCCATGCAATATCATTTAGAACCACTAGTAGATACTCGTACAAGTGACGTGACGAGGGCCTGTTTTGTAAGTTATGATGAGAATGCTTATTATAATGAACAAGCTGAACCTGTAAGTATCGATCAGTATCTCAATTTTGAAAATACTCAAACCATAAGTGAAATAAGATCTGAACTTAATTATATAGAAAAGGAGAGAGATAAAAAAGAAGAGAGTAAAGAAAAGGGCCCTATTGATCCTGATGAAGATACTATGTCTTTTATTCGTACAAAATTAAATCCAAAGTTAAAGAAAATAGAAGATTTTCCTGTTTTTGTTCCTGTTATATTAAATGATATCATTGAAGATTTGCAGAGTTATATCACGGAGTTAGGACTCACTTTAATAGAAGTAAAGGATATTCAATATGGGAAAAAATTACATTTTATTTTAGGAAATAAGCATGCTGAAATAAATCTTTTTTATGGAAAGAGAGGCTTTTCAGTTGTACAGTCTCCTAAAACTGGTACATCAATGAATCTGAATCAACTTTCAGCAGATTGCATTTCTTATTATTTATCGGAGCGAGGATATCAATAATGGTAAAGAAAAAAAGAGAGCCAATGGGCTTTGTTCAGCGAGTTTTGAAATTACAACATGCCGGTATATTAAACAGCCCTACTCCAAACCGTGTCATTCAAAATATAGAATATATAGATATAAATAAAACCGTTCGAGAATTATTTAATATAGTAAATAAACCTGTAAGACCAGCAAGCGCGATGTTGTTTTTTGTAATGTATGATATTGAAAGTAATAAAGTAAGGACTCTGATTGCCAAATATCTAGAGAAGAAGGGTTGTACGAGAATACAGAAATCTATTTTTCTTGCCGATTTAGATCGTTCAGTGTTCGAGCAAATTCGGTCTGATCTGGCGGAAGTACAAGCTTGTTATGAAAATAATGATAGCCTTATACTTGTACCAATCTCAACGGATTATCTTCAATCAATGAAGGTAATAGGTAAATCAATAAATATAGATCTTATTACAAAAAATATGAACACTCTCTTTTTTTAATTTATTCTATATAAAATTCTTGCTTAGTTCTTTGACGTTTTGTACCTTTGCACTCGCTAAAAAAACTTCTTTTTAGATTTAAAAAGTAACTAGAAAGATATTTTCAAGCCATAAATCACTATCATTCAGAAAACTATATTTTTTCCTCTCCAAGTGTCTATTCCAGTAGAATAAGGATTAAGACTTTGTTCGTCTTTTTTCAAACATTCTTTTATTAAAAGTCTCCAAGTGTCTATTCCAGTAGAATAAGGATTAAGACAGTAAGGCGTGGCTTGGATGATATGCAGATCATGGCCTCCAAGTGTCTATTCCAGTAGAATAAGGATTAAGACATAAAATCATAATCCGGTATATCGCCCTCAAAGTCTCCAAGT
>JAATGU010000134.1 GCA_015654535.1 Bacteroidales bacterium | reverse complement strand
AATCTATAAATTTGAATGTCTCTGAAGGTCTCCTAACAGTCTCCGAATGTTTTAGGAGTTTTTGAATATATCATTGAAAAATAAAGCAAATCCTTGAAGAATATCTGTAGACTTTCGATATTCTTCAAGGATTTTACAATACGGGTTTTACCGAATGCTTACAAATAAAGAATGATAGTTTAATGGCAAAAAGAAAAAATGAATAAAAATAATCCCGCTACCTGGTAAAGCCAGAGAGCGGGATTAATTGTACATTATTTGAAGATTTTCACCCGTTCATCAAGTGGTTTAAATTCTTTATCGCCAGGTCCTTGTGTAGGAACGCCAAATGGCATTTCAGCAACGAGTTTCCATGTGGAAGGAAGATTCCATTCTTTGGCAACAGCTTCATCAATCAGCGGATTATAGTGCTGTAGTGAAGCACCGAATCCTGCCTCTTCCAGCAAAGTCCAGATGGTAAGCTGATGCATGCCAGCTGTTTGGTCTGACCAGATGGGGAAATTGTCTGAATAAGCGGCAAATGCCTCTTGTAAGCCTTTCACTACAGACTGATCCTCAAAATAAAGCACTGTGCCATATCCTGCGGCAAAAGCTCCATCAATTTTAGCCTCGGTAGCAGGGAATGCATCGGGAGGAACAATCTTCTGAAGAGTATCCTTGGTTATCTGCCACAATTTTTTATGATTCTCACCCAATAAAAGTACTACTCTTGTGGACTGAGAATTGAATGCGGAAGGCACATGAGTAACTGCGAATTTGATAATATCTTCAATCTCCTTATCAGAAACGAGTGATTTGTTACTGATGGTGTAATAGGTTCTGCGATTTTGCAAAGTTTCTTTAAAACTTTTTCCCATAATATAGTCTCCTGTTTTTAAATTTTTAATTATTTTCTCTCTAAAACAACCAATTTAGAAAATTTGTTTTTAGAAAAGAGGTTTTATTTTAGTTTTTTATTCTCACCCATTCTTTTTTCTCAAAATCGTATTTCTTGATGATCTTTGCGGGATTACCTACACAAATAGAGTAGGAGGGAACGTCTTTAGTAACTACGGAACCAGCTCCAATAAAACAGTGCTCACCTATTGTGACTCCTGAAAGAATCACAGAATTAGCACCTATAGTTGTATCATTGCCAATCGTGATTTTTGAAGTCGTTATGCCCTGCTCAATCAAACTCTTTTCCACATCTTTGTAGACATGATCTAAGCCAATAAGAACTACATTCTGTGAAATATTAACTCTGTCTCTAATTTCTATTGGACCAATTACGGTATTGCTAAGCCCTATACGGCAATAATCACCAATGAAAATATCTCCTACAGCATTATTCAAACAAGAATAGTCTTCTACAACAGAATACTTACCTATTTGGAATTTATTAAATGGTGGTAGGTCTTTCCTGACACTGCGATAGATTACTGCTCCTTTTCCCTTTTTCAAATAGGTGAACTGAAATATTCTTATCCACCATTGTGGACGAGTTTTTACCGGATGCATAATGAAATTAATCAATAAATGCTTTAATCTCGGATTATTTCTTATTGTTTCTTTTAAACTCATAGTTTTATTTCATGGATTCGTAAATATTAAGTAAATTCTTCGCTGTCTGTTCCCATGAAAATCTTTTTACTCGTTCCAGTCCATAATTAACTTGTTGCTGATAAAAGTCTGTATCGGTTTCCAATTGAAGAATTTTATTGGCAATTTCATATTCATCCATCGGATTTACCAATATTGCTTCATCACCTGCAATTTCAGGCATCGCAGAGATATTGGATGTGATAACTGGTGTGCCACATGCCATTGCTTCCAAAATAGGTATTCCAAAACTTTCGCGCAAAGAGGTGTAAATAAAAGCTTTCGCACCGCTATAAATAGCAGGTAGATCTGTGTTTGTTATATAACCTGGATAATATAGGTGTGATTTAATTTTTTCTATTCTTTCTTCTCTCAATATGGCATCTATAGCTTCTTCTTTTAAATCAGCTATTAGCAGAGGCAGAGGTTGAGTGGATTGTTGTACATATATACTATAAGCTTTTAGTGTGCGTGGAGTATTTTTTTTAGGGTCGGTATTCCCTAAGAAAAAGAAGTATTCTTTCTTATTTATATATTTATTTGTAATTTTTGTATAATCTTTTATGGGCTTAAAATATTTACTAAAGCCATTATAGACAGCTATAACTTTATCTTTATCTAAGTTTAGTGATTCACAGATCTGCTGAGCTTCAAAATGAGATACAGTTATAATTTTTTTACACTTTGACAGTATTTGTGGAACAACAATCTTTCTATAATACCAACCTAAGTTTTGATAAAGAGATTTACTTGCATATTGTCTCTTTTCAAGAAAGATAATATCATGTAAAGTCAGAATAAGAGGCGTTTTGCAAAATATAGGAGCAGTATTACTGGTGCAATGCAAAAGATCTGGTTTGATTTTTTTTATTATTCGAAGTAATCCCACTTGTTCCCACAAAGGATAGGAAGGATATTTGATTTCTATGATTTGAAAATTAGGAGTTGATTGTAAACAATGATCTTTTCCAGGGCTAACTAAAATATAATAGTCATTGACTTTGTCTATCTTTTGCAATTCACGGATCGTCTCAAGGACCACAAAATCCATTCCATGTTTATTGTTACGAAAAATACGTTGTGCTTCTATTGCTATTTTCATGATTCCAAATTAATGTTAACATTCTCCGTGTTCTGTATGAATAAACTTTCTATTAATGCCTTTTGTTCTGAAAAGGTTAAAAAACATCATAATCACTAGCATAGGTATTTTTTTAATAGCTTTTTTTAATTGTTTATTAACTAAATAATCAGGAATTGCCATACATAGGGAAAGGATAAGAATAAATAATAATCCAAACCATTTTAGAGACCACACCCAATTGACGAATAGCGTGACTACCGAAAAGAATCCGATAGTAGCAATCAAAAGTACACGAGGAAGCATCATCCACTGTATTATTTTATCACAATAATCAATATTCTTAGTAAATAGGGCATTGGGCAAATCAGGCAATGCTTCCCATAATGATGAAAACTGTGCTGCCAACCATCTGCGGCGCTGATTATGAAAGGCGTTTTCTTTTTGTGTCTTTTCATCATAAACAGAAACATCATCCATATAGTCAATATAAATTCTTTGTTTTAGGAGTAACATTTCCAGTTCTTTGTCTTCTCCGGCGGAAGAAACTTTCTTAATATTCTCTTTGAACCATCTATATTCGAAAGCCATTCCAGAACCAATCAAGGCGGAAGAGAGTCCTAATTTTACATGCCCTTTGCGGAAAATAGAATTGTTAATTTCTTCACTAACTGCATCTAGTACGGCTGTGTTTGTATTAAGATTCTTAGCCATACGGTGGGCCTGAATAATGTTTGCTCCGGATTCATAGGCATTACTGATCTTTTGTAGAAAATCAGAATTAACGGTGTTATCTGCATCTAAAATCACAACCATATCATATTCTCGGTTACCAAATTTGTCCATCGCAAAATTTAAAGCTTTTGCTTTAGAGCTATTATCGAAGTTCACAATCAGCAAATCAATGTGTAATTGTCTCAACCGCTGATTGGTGTCTTCCTCCATCTTGTCGGAAATCACCATAACATCATAGTTCTCTTTAGGATATTCTTGTTGTAAAAAAGAAAGTACTGCCGATTCTATCACTTTATCTTCTTTATAGGCAGGGAAAAGTACGGCGAAACGATATTTCTTACTAGCCGGAGGATAGGAGTAACCCTTGAACATTCCGGCAAGGGCAAACACAAAAAGATAACCCACCGAGAGTGCCATAAGTATAAACAATATAGAATCCAGTACATTAATAACTGCCCATCCATCCATTTTTAATTGTGTTTATGATCTAATTTAAAGAACGCATATATTCCCTTGAATATAGCTTTTGCCAAATCTGTTCTACCATTTAAAAGAAAAGTCAGACTATTTTTAGGAGCTACTACAATTAACTGGTATAAGATAGCCATCCATCTTATAACTCCACTGCGATTGCGCCAGGCATATAACAAACGGTTGCGAGTGAGATAAAAAGTGCGCAAATAACTTTGTTGTCCTGTGCTTTGACTTTCTTTATGATACACCGTGCAAAGAGGTTCATACCACAATTCATATCCTGCTTTTTCCATCTGAGTGCACCAATCTAACTCTTCGTAGTAAAGGAAATAAATTTCGGGCATATATCCTACTTTTTCAATCACTTCTTTTTTTACCATCATGGCGGCACCATGACAGTAAGGTGTGCGAGTGGAATTCTCATATTGTTCTTTATCCTCTTCTCCAAACCCAATTAGCTCATTGCGAAGGGTGATGGAGGATAGAGGAAGATATCCGGCAAACTGAATATTACGAGGCGGGAAGGCGAACTTTATTTTAGGAGATACAGCTCCAATTTTAGGATTGTTTTCAATTTTTTCAATTAGAAATTGAAAGGTATCTTCTTCAATAAACGTATCATTATTTAATAAAAAGATGTATTTACCTTTTGCCTGGCAGATACCCAAATTATTTCCACCGGAAAAGCCCAAATTCTGTTCACTTCTTATAGTAATGATAGTAGGATACTTGCTTTGCAAGGCAAGTGCCTCGTTCTCTTTAGAGGCATTATCCACCACAATGATTTCATAGGAAAGGGAGATGAGCCTTTGTAGCGATTCAATCAACTCACTCGTGTCTTTTAGTCCGTTGAAATTCACGGTGATAATAGATAGTTCAGGTGAGTTGTTCATGTTCTTCTAATTCTTTATCATAATATTTTCCCATAAAAATGAATGCCAAGCAGATATAGAATAGGAAACAGTTTGGAAATTGGCCCAGTATTTCATTACCGTAGGCAGATGCAATCATACCAAATATTCCAGCTAACATTGCTGCTAAGATTCCTCCCAATTCTTTATTTTTGATTTTAAATAAGATAATGTATCCTCCTATAATAATCGCTAAAAACAGCAATAGAATGTAAATGGTCAATCCTACAATTCCTGTTTGTATCCATACTCTGACAAACCATGAATCGCTAGGTATTTGAGAAAGCTCATAATCAGAGTTATTATCATTTTTTGACGTTACACTAAATCCAATGCCAGCTCCAATAGGAAGATCATTTAGATACTCTTTTAATTTTTTTTGATTTTCCAATCTTACGTTTAATGATGGGTCATTTTTATCAAAAGCTGAACGCATTCTTCGAATTAATGAGTTTTCATCTGCTATGTCGGTGAAATTTAAGAAGCAGAAAGTGGTAATCAGTAATATTATTGAAGATAATGCTATTTTCCAGTTTTTAGATAATAAGGCAAAAATAGCGTATCCGATGAATGGAACAGCTAAAGCTCCCCGTGTTCCGGATATAATCATGCCATATCCTCCAGCTAGTGCCGCTATAAGGAAATAGAATTTTAGCCAATTGTTTTTGATATATAAAGCACTAATAGAGAGCACAACCATAGAAAAACCCATACAGGACCCATAGTTTCCTGCATCCGTGAAAAAAGAAAAATATCGAATTCCAGAACTTATTAAATGAGTTCTGGCACCTCCACCTACATAGAGCCATTCCAATTCTGTAGCGTCAAAGCCGTGATTCTTTTGCCAATATCCCTTAAAGGCAGCTAAAAGAGTAAGAGTTGCCCATATTATAAGAATCCCTTTCAAATGTTTGTATCTGGTTAATAGTACAGGAACTAGTATTACTATTAGGACCGGATATATAGCCAAGCCTCTGACTTTAGTAGCCCAATCATCTAAGGCAACATCTTTAGGATTTAAAAGCTCTAAAATACAGAAAAGTAGCCAAAGAGTCGTGGTCAATGTAAGTGGATTTAAAATTCTTTTCCATTCCATTTTCTCATAAGTGGATTTTATAATGAGAGCAGAAAAACAAAATGCAATAATGACGTCCATAAAAATGCCTGGTGAAAAAGAAATATACCTGTTTATTCCCATTACAAAATAATTTATAATAAACAAGACTATAAAATTCCATAAGGGGTTTTTTAACAATAAAAAGAAGGTTATGCTAAGAAGAGGCAAAGAGGCTATCATGGCTCCCCAATAATAGCCTCTTTGCATTGTCATTTTATAAAATAAATAAATATAAATAACCAAAACCGCATAGAGAACGATTTTCGGAATAAAATATTTGATTATATGATCGATTGGTATTCGCATATTCTTATTCCGAAGCTGTCAGTCCAAACTGAGAATACTTATAGAGAAGTTGCTTTAGCTTATTAGCTGGCGGTAACAATCCTGTGAAACTTTCGACCACTTCTCGTTCTGCTTTATTTAAAAGAATCACTACCGGCACTTCGGTTCCTGCTAATTGCTTTACTTTATTTAATAAAAATTGATCCGCGAATTTCCAGGCACGGTTTGCTCTGGTTACTACTATATTCAGACTGGCTTCCCTCAAGAGTCCGGTTGACAAAATACATTCTGTAATAGCGGGGTATTCCATGATAAGAATGTCCGCCTCTAAACTGTCCGGATAAAATTCACCTACTGACTGTGCCAATAGAAAATTTTTGGCATCTTTGGAGAAATCCTGATGCCAAGTGAGTCTTTTCACTTTTAATCCAAGCGATGTCCAATATTCTTCAAGTTGTTGTCCGATAAAAGATTTACCATCCCCTGCTTCTACACTCAATAAATTGACAATTCTTTTCTGATCACTGTTAAAATAAGAAAGAATGGAATTACTTAAGTATTTTACGGCAATCTGATTTCGTATTTTGGCAAAGTTCCGAAAGCGGAGGATTTCATTTCCCGGAAAGGCACTAATTACTTTGGTGTCCGTTAACCGCTCGGCACGAAGTTTATCCCTTAGGGTTCTATCCAACAATTCAATGATTAAGAAGAATCCTATAATAAGTAAGATGCTCCCAAAAAACACGGCCATAACAATAGGACGTCGTTTGGTTGCTTCGGCTATAATAGGATAGATGGGAGGATTCATTACTCTTAAGGTGGCGGAAGTCATCTGAAGGTTCTTCTGCCTTAGCCGGGCAGCATTCAGGCTATTGAGCATAGACATGTAATTCTGCTCTGTAAAATTAATGTTTCGTTCTTTTCGTTTAATCACTGAACCAATAGGGGAATAATAGGCGTATTGTTCGTCTAGTATACCTTTTCGTTCCTCCATGACTTTAAGCTGGGCTTTCGCTTTTTCCAGTTTAATTAATTCTTCTAACCAAGTGGATACGACTTCGTCATTTGAAATCCCTTCTTTAGACGCTTTTTGGTTACTGTAAGTTTCAGAGAAAGTAGTAAAATCGCTTTCTGTCTTTTTTAATTGTTTTTTATAGGAGTTTAGTGTTTCAAGTTCTTTACTGGAAAGATTTTCATTGTTTAGAGTTTCCAATCCTGCTATTTTAGTCGTTATATCAGAAATATCTTGTAATTTTGAGATAAATAGACTATTATTCTTTAGCGTGATAATATGATTCTGAATTCGTTTTTCTAGTTCATTCACTGAAACTTTGGCACTATTGTAATCAAGAAGAAAACCTTCATATTTTAAATAGAAATCGCTATTTAAAACGGTAATCTGTTTTGTCTGCTCTTCATAATTAATAATTTTTTTTTCAACATTATAGACAGTAAGAGAATCTTCGGATATGCGTAATTTACGAGCTAACTTTGCCAATTCTTCTTCGTAAAATTTTATCACATCATTGGTTTCTCCAAAGCGGAGCTCCTGATATTGTGCCGTAAATTCTTCATTTAAAATTTTTAGAGTATTGTAGGCTATGCCAGGATCCCCACTTGAGTAAGTGATCTCAATCATATCACTCTTCCCTATTCTATTTACTTTGATTTTATTTATGAAGGCAGTATAACTATAATCTGGATGGAACCAATGAAATAGACCGAATACAAAATTTTTAGAATTTGGTTTTTCATAAGCCAGAAGACGTGCAATCGTTTTTTTTTCGTCTTTTTTATCAATTAATCTTCGTACTTCTTGTGGAGTAATATTTAATAATGCTTGGTATGTGGATGCTTGAATATAGCTATTGTCATGGTAAAGGTCTCCATGTATCATATTTTGCGCATAAAGTCGTAAAGAAACCTTTTTCAGGGTACTTTCGGAGGTAACAATATTCAGAATATTATCTAAAGTAGTGTTTTGCTGTACTAAATCAATTCTGGCACCACTTGTGGCTTCCACCGTATATCCGGAAATAACGCCGGTATAAATAGTAGTACTGGCATTGTAAGTGCGACCTAAATTTTTGGTGGAATAGATAGCTAAGATTGTGAGAAAAATAGGTACAATGAGTAACCACCAACGGATACGATAGATGAATTTTAATATGTAGGATAAATATTCCATAATTGGAGGATTCTATTTTTTGTTTTTACTAATAATAGGAGTATTGGTTAAAATCTCTAATTTCAGTAGATCTCGGTTAATAATAGATCGTGTGGATTCATAATCACTTAAAGCTTGAATTTGCATTGTTTTCTGAGTATTTAAACTACTGACATTCCCTCTTCCATTTAAAAAGTCATTTTCGCCTATTTTATATTGAGCATTAGCAAAAGCTAAGGATTCCGCTTTT
>JAATGU010000069.1 GCA_015654535.1 Bacteroidales bacterium | reverse complement strand
TCTGCTTGTAAGGCAGATGCTCTGAACCAGCTGAGCTAAACGCCCGATATTCTCTATTCAACGAAAGTGCTTGGATTCTTAAAGTGGGCGTTGAGGGATTCGAACCCCCGACCCTCTGCTTGTAAGGCAGATGCTCTGAACCAGCTGAGCTAAACGCCCCAAGATACTTTCGTTTCAAAAGCGATGCAAAGATACTGCTTTCTCTGTAACCTGCAAAACTTTCAGCATTTATTTTTTCTCTTTATTAGAGAGAAAGCATAAAGGTGCTGTTTATCAATGGCAAAAGAGTAAAACAGAATAAATTTAAAAAAATGAGGTGTAGATGCAACTTTTTAGAGACCATGCTCGTCTAAATTCATGTAGCGCTTACAGATATAAACAGAATTCTATTAAAACAATGGAACAATTTAATTGAAATGAAGAAAATATACAACTTATTAGTTGCAATAATTGTTTGTCAGACACTTTCTGCACAGACTTTACAAATAAAAGGAAGAGTTACGTCCGTTACAAAGCAGCCTGTTGAATTCGCAAATGTGATCCTTAGAAAGAATGATTCAACTTTTGTCACTGGTGGAATGACTGACGAAAAAGGACGATTTAGTATGGAAAACCTGCAAACAGGAAGATATAATCTACTGGTATCCAGTGTTGGATTTCAGACAAAAAACTTAGCGATTTCTAATTTTAACAAAGATATTGATCTGGGAAGTATAGAGATAGATTCCACAGCTATTGCACTCGATGAGGTAGTTATCACAGCTGCCAACGTAATCAATCAGGCTGATCGTAAAATCGTAATCCCTACTTCTACACAAATGAAAGCCTCAACCAACGGTTTCAATCTTTTACAGCGGCTCAATTTAAAACGCATTCAAGTAGATGTACTGAGAAACACTATTTCTGCATCGGGAGGTGGAGAAGTACAGTTACGAATTAACGGAGTAAAAGTCAGCATTCAAGAAGTAATGGCTTTGCGTCCGGAAGATATTCTCCGTATTGAGCATTATGAAGATCCGGGACTTCGTTATGAAGGAGCCGAAGCTGTGATTGATTATATTACCCGCAGACGCAGCACCGGTGGTTTTGTTTCTTTAGACTTCACTAACTCTCCTCATGTGTTATGGGGTAACAATAACGTGAGCGCTAAACTAAATCATAAAAAATCGGAGTTCGGAATATTCTATTCTGGCAGTTACAGAGGCTTTAATAATATGTGGCGTGAAAATTCCGAGACATTCAATTTTCCTAGTGGAGAAAGCCTTACCCGTGTAGAAGATGGAGTTCCGGATAAATGGTTCATGAACTGGAGTTATATGCACTTGAATTATAACTATCAGGAACCTAATAAATGGTTTTTCAATGCCACCGTTAGGACAAACATCAATGAAAATCCCAAACAAAACTACCAGAGTTTGCTTTATCCAATAAACAATCCCAACCAAGGTGTTCATATGACTGACAAGTCTTCTTCTTGGGAACATGCTCCATCCATGGATCTTTATTTTCAACGAACTTTAAAAAAGCAACAGTCTTTGATTTTGAATATTGTGGGAACCTATATTGATTCCAATTCAAAAAGGGATTATAAAGAGCAAAGAGATGGTAGTCCATTGACTAACTTATTTAGTAATGTGGACGGAAATAAATATTCTCTAATTGGTGAGGGAATTTATGAAAAGGGATTTAAAATTGGCCGGCTAAGTACCGGGGTAAAGCATACTCAAAGCTATACCAGCAATAAATATTCGGGCAGTTCTATTGCGCAGACAGATATGAAACAGTCCGAGACTTACCTTTATACAGAATTTCAAGGTAAAGTTAAAAAAATGAATTTCTCAATGGGTGTAGGTGGAACACGTTCCTGGTTTAATCAAGGAGGTAAAGGTTATCAAAATTATACTTTTCGTCCCACTGTGAGCACAACCTATAATTTTAATGAAAATTCTTTTCTTCGTTACCGTGGAGAAATATATAGTACCGCTCCTTCACTGGCAGATTTAGGTAATGTGGAGCAAGCTATTGATTCCTTGCAGATCCGTAGAGGAAACAGCAACCTGAAACCTGTCAGAACATACAAAAACTCACTGACTTATGATATTCGTAAAGGAATTTTCAGTGGGAACCTTTTCGTGGGACACTGGTATCATAACAAGCCAATCATGGAAGAGACACTTGTGGAAGGTGATAAGTTTATCCGCACAAAAGACAATCAAAAGAGTTGGCAGAAATTGAATTCAGAAGCTGAACTATCTGTTCGCCCGTTTAAAGACTTTCTTACAATGAAATTCGCAACTGGAATTAATTATTTCGATAGTAAAGGAAATACTTATCACCATACCTATACAAACTGGTATTATCGTACCGAAGCAAATGCTTCATATAAAAACTGGTCTGCTTTCTTTGAAATGCAAAATCATCGGAATAACTTTTATGGAGAGACCTTAAGTTATGGTGAGAATTATCATCTATTCGGGATAATGTATAAACATAAACAACTAAGTATGGGTGCAATGATGATAAATCCTTTTGTAGACAACTGGATACAAGGAAGCGAGAATAAAAACGTCTCGGCTCCTTCCAAAAACTGGATATATATAAAAGAAAGTTCACGCCTATTAGCAATTCAGCTATCCTATAATTTCAACTTTGGCCGTAAGTATGAATCGGCACAAAAACGTCTGAATAATCAGGATACCGATTCAGGAGTAATGAGTAGTAATAAATAATAGAAGAGACTTCAGAAAGTACTAAATGGTACTGAAGTATAATTAGTTAAGAGAAGCGGGACGTTGTGATAACGTTCCGCTTTATTTTGAGATAAAATGAACGTCAGTGTCCAGCCTTCTTTTCACCACCGCTGGGTTTCCTACCGCCAGAGAATCGTCAGGAACATCCTTCGTTACCACACTTCCAGCCCCAATAATGCAACGATTGCCAATTGTTATTCCAGGACAAATCACTGCTCCACCTCCTATCCAGCAATCATCACCAATCGATACGGGCTGTGCACTTTCCACAGTTTCCCTACGAGCCAGATAATTCATCGGATGACAGGGAGTATAAATTTGCACTGAAGGACCAACCAATGTGTGATGCCCTATTCTAACCGGTGCTCCGTCGAGAATCACACAATTAAAGTTGATAAAAACATGATCACCCAATTCTATATTATAACCATAATCACAAAAGAAAGGAGGACAAACCATGGCTGAAGGAGAAATATTAGGAAGTAAAGCCTCCAATGCCTCCCGATAATCAGGAGCACCAAGATACAATGTATTCAGTTTGGCAACAAGCATTTTCGCTTTTGAAAGTTCCGCTTTTAACTCCGGATCAGAAGTTTTAGCCAGTTGCCCGTTCCTCATCTTTTCTTTTTCTGTAGCCATTCTTTCATTACTTAGTTGGACATCATTTAAACGCTATTCAATCAACATATAAATACATAACGTTTTTCATCCGAAAGTTCCGGTTGAAAGGCAAAATTTTCCCACGAAAAGCCTTTTAGCTCTTCTGGATCCTCAAGTCGGTTCTTCAAGATAAACCGAACCATTTCCCCACGTGCCATCTTTGCATAAATGGTTACCGTGTCCAATTTGCCTTTTTTCCACATCTTAAATTCAGGAGTGATCATCCTCACTTCCCTATCCATCCGCTCCCAATCAAAAGAAGATTGAATATCCATGCTCGCCAAATTAACCAGCATTCCACCACTTCTGCGCACATCTTCAATAAACGGTATAGTTAACTGAGGATGCCAATAAGCAGACATCGTTTGATTGCCTAATTCGGGAAGTCGCACATCATATTCCAATCGGTATGCTTTGATCATATCCAGCGGACACACCCATCCATAAAAAGGAGAAGCTATACGCAGATGAACCTGTGCATACAAGAAATCCTCCTGAGTAAAATCGGCAGGAGCAATATGCTTAAACACCATTCCGGTATATGCAAGCAATGCCTGCAAGGAAGGACTTTCATCGGAATGAAAAGTCTGAAATCTTTTATAAGTCTGCACAGCCAGCTTTGAGCTAATCTTCAAAATCCGTTCCAATTCGTCGACAGAGTATTGAGCCATATGAAGTGCTATTTCCTTAGCTTCATTGGTAAATAACGGCAATGTTCCGGGAGGAATAGATTGAGAGGAAACGGTATTCATAGTCTTTGCCGGAGAAATAAGTATCTGCATAACAGGAGTCTATTTATAGGAAGCCAATAATATTACTAACATTACTACTAAATTCACTAACATTACTTTGCAGCGTATAAAGAATTAGTTGGGGTATATCATATTTCTTAGCCATTATTTCTTTTTATTATTAAGCACATTTAAAACCAACCTTCCTTTTTCTGTAAGTTCAAATTTAACATTATGACTTCTTAGGCTTACGTTCTTAAAAGGCTGAATTAAATGAAGATCTATCAATGAATAAATAAAACGTTGTATATTATAAGTTTGGTGTGTCACCCCAATCTCTGATAATAATTCTTTTTTTCCTTTAGCATCATACATAAGAGAATTTAAAATAGAATTAGCTTCATCAGCAATCTTATTAAGATATAGAAAATTAACGCAATCACTAACATTATTAGCCAATTTACTAACGTTTTCATCAGTTCTACTAACGTTTTCGCTGATAACACTAACTTTTTCATCTCTTTTACTAACTTTTTTAGAAAATTCACTAACATCTTTAGCCTGTTTACTAACGTTTTCAGATACTCTAACTTTTTCAGTTTCCGAGCCAAGAGCCATTTCACTTGTTCTTCGTGGAATAGTGATAATAAATTCGTTCCGTAATTCATCATTTTTTAGCTGAACAGCAGGATATAATTTTAAGGCTCGTCTAATACCACTTCCGGCACCAGTATAAGGAAGTAGAAAAATAGCATTACTAAATAGCAATTCATTGCGTGGAACAGATACTCCTTCTCTTATTTGCTCTTCTGTTAGTCCGTCAGGCAAATTTCCCGGACTAATAAGTTCTATCCTGTCGTCAAAAACAAAAAGACGTATTGGAGACGATTTAGCATAGTCTCTATGCACTAGTGCATTCACTACTAATTCCACAAGAGCACCATAAGGAATTTCCATTTCCCCCAACGTATTAAAACCCGGTTCAATCTGAATATTACGAAGATTTCTTTTCAAAAATGCCATGGCAACGTCATATTGTTTGCTAAGACCACCCTCAAGTTCTGAGTCCTCTACTTTATCTCTAAAAGTATCGTCAGCAACATCATTTCCCAGAAAACTAATACATTTTATGGTAAATACTGGCTTATAATGTTGCGGTCGTTTGCCCAAAAGCAATAAAGCAGCAAGGGTTAGCTCTCCTGTCGGCTTTACCAAATCAATATTCTGTAAAAGTTGTTCCAATGAAATACCAGGTAGGATAGTATCAACGATTTGTGGCACAGAATATTTTTCTACGTCCGCAATAGAGAGTCCTCCGTCTTTACATTTACTAGAAAACCGCTTCAGTAAAAACGACTTTATCGTTTCATCAAATAAGTCCTCAACAGAACTACCTGGAACAGGACAACTATCCGGTCGAAACATGCCACAGTTTTGCATCAAATTAATAAGTTCCGAGTTAGCAAACACTTTTCGTTTATCCGAAGCATTTTTTATCCAAACAATTCCTTTATTATCTTTGTATGGCTTATCCATTCCTTCCTTTAAAGTAACCACCAGTACGTTACCGTCCTCAGTGCCTACCGTTTCTGTTGTCACCACAATACTTGGCTTTACATTTTCTGACGCAGCATTAGCTAGCAGATTAGTAGCAAATTGTAGTTCCTGAAACGATAAACCATTAATATTTCCTGTTTTATCGTTCACGCCAATTATTAGCATTCCTCCTTTGGTATTGCTGAAAGCCACTAATTCTGTCCCTACTTTATAAGCATCTTCTATTCGTTCTTTGAACTGAACGAAGGAAGTCTCGCCTTGAGATATTATTTTTTTTAGTTCGGATGTGGTCATTTTAAATAAGGTTCAAATTTCTCTTTATTTTTTATAAAACATTCTATTCAAACGCTTATCATCTTCACTAATAGCAAACTCTTCATTATATATTTCAGAGTAAGACAATTGTTCTTATTAGAATGCTCAAAGCTACAAAATATTTGATTTATTTTAAAGTTTAAATGTAAAATTTATATAGCAATATCCTATTAAAACATCTTTTCTTGAACGAATAAAAAGCTGTCCCCTGCATACTTATATTTAAATAAGCCATACAGGGGATAGGCATCTCTCTTTGTTAAGTTGTAACTTGCCTGATAACTATTCCTATTTTAGAATCGATAACCAACAGTTAAGCCAAAGTTTATATTCTTAGGAGTGTCACCTTCACTGTCTGCTAGTTTTGTTAACCCCCACTGTCCATCAAGACCGATAATCACTTTCTTAATTTCTAATGACACACCCAAACCCAGTCCAGCGTCAAATCTTTTAAGACCATCGTCCCCGAATGTATCACTTTTAACTGTTATTGTCTGCCCATTAGAGTTATAATCAGCAGTTGATTTACCAGCTATACCATAAGCAAAGTATGGTCCTGCCGCAAGAAGAATGTTCATTCCGTCAGTAAGAGGTAACCTTGCCTGTACATTGACAGGTAATTCAAGATACATTTGATTAACAGTGATATCAACCGGATAAGAGTCAACTTCTCCTGAAGCTTTTACTCCTTTAGTTGTAAAAAACAAAGAAGGCTGTATTGACCATGTTTTATCTAACGCACATTCCATGCCAACACCTACTTTATAACCAATCTTCACTTTTGTATCTTCACCAGTGTCTCCTGACCAGTTGCTCATATTCATACCGGCTTTTACATTCCAGGAAATTTGAGATTTACTTCCATTATAATTTGTAGCTTCAGTTGTTTCTTCTTTGGCTATTTTTTCAACCTCGGACATAGAATATGCAAAAATGCTCCCATCCGCGGTCTTTACTTTCAATGACGTATCCGGTATCTGCTCTATAACTACGCCTCTGATAATACTTCCATTTTTTAAGTAAACAACCTCTTGATAATTTTGCGCCATCACTAATGTATTACATCCTAATAAAATGGCAAATAACAAAAATAGTTTTTTCATATAAAATAGTTTGTGCCTATAGTTCCCTGATTCAGCATTAAAATAGTTTAGCGTGGAAACTTAAATTTATTTGTTACTAATATTATTATCTCCCTTGTAAAACGGGCTAAAATAAACAATATATGGTAGCAAAACAACGGTTAACGCTTGTTTATTTTTATAATCTAAAATTAGTGAACAAAGATAATAACTTTTCTATAAAAAAAGCAAGCATAACCTATAAATATTTCCTGTCTATGACAAAAAAACGCCAAGCTGCCATCACTCTATCACTTTTTCTTATAATATATTGATTATAAGATAATTAAATAGTGAAAGATGCCCATTTACCTATCACTGAACTATCACGATTGAGAGGTATCTATCACCTTTTTTAACATACTATAAAAGCACAATAAATTCAGGCAAAAGAGAAATGATCCAGACTAAAAGCGATGCGCTATTTTTATCTAATATTCAATGCTCTGCTTGTTACTTTACCCTTACATAGTTAGTCTTTTTCTTAGGAATAATAAGTCGTCCCTCATCTGTGGGACGATGAGCCTTCAACTGTAAACCCATAGGACTTCATCTGTGGGACAATGGGCTCACAACTGTGTGATAACTTAGCTTCCAAGGAAGATGACTTATCCTGGATTTACTTGTCACAAAGTGGCCTTTGTTACTAAATTACTTGTCAACTAAATTCTTTTAGTCCTAAAAAGGTTGTCACTACTCTCAGATTGCTCCTAAAAAGGTTGTCATCTAAGGCTATGGACAAGC
>JAATGU010000153.1 GCA_015654535.1 Bacteroidales bacterium | reverse complement strand
CAAATGGGGTGCGTCTATAACCTCGCTGAATGTGGATAACGTAGTACTGACGGGTAAGGGAAGAATCCATACCCAGAAGATTGGTTTCGACAACAAGTTCTCCGGTGTGGATTACTTCACTTATGACACAACGGGTGCTTATGCACCGTTGACGGTAGACGTGGATCTGATTTCCGGAATTGGAAATGTAGACGCGGATAAGGACAATCTTTCCGGATATGTTTCAAATAAAATGCTTTATTTGAATAATGTACCGGAATCTGCCGAAGTATTAGTCTATAATGCAATGGGAATGCTTATTTTCAAATCATCCAATTATGAAGCAGGAAGTGGTATTCCTTTGAATAACCATGGCGTGTACATTGGCGTTGTGAAAGTGGGTTCTCAAAGGCGATCTTTGAAAATTGTATATTAATCATTGAAAATTTCCCGGACTTTCCCGCATTTGTGGAAAGTCTGGGAAATTATCTTTCTAATTATCTTAAAATCAACAAAATTAAGATCTTTTTTAAATAATATTATATGAAACGTTTTATAATTATTTGCTTACTGTTTATTACGTCAGTTGGAATTTTTGCTGTTACAAACACTTATACCAGCATTACTCCAGGTGGAGTTTGGAATGATATAAGTGGCAAACAAATAAATGCCCATGGAGGTTGTGTATTGTATGATGAAGGTTCCTATTATTGGTTTGGTGAAGATCGGACAGGTTCCGTTACAAATGGAATCAGTTGTTACAAATCCACAGATTTATACAATTGGGTGAGAGTAGGACTTGCTTTTGCTCCTTTAGGGGTAGAAAGAGATGATTTAAATGATTTTGCTCCGGGACGTACGTTGGAGCGACCAAAAGTGATTTACAACAAAAGTACGCAGAAATGGGTAATGTGGTGTCATTGGGAAAATGGTGTGGATTATGGTCAGGCAAGGGTATGCGTTGCCACCAGTGATAAGATAGACGGACCCTATACCTTTTACAAGACATTTAGGCCAAACGCCCATGATTCCAGAGATCAGACTATTTTTTTGGATGATGACGGCAGTGCCTATCACTTCTGTTCAACGGATATGAATTCCAACATGAATGTTTCCTTGCTTAGGGAAGATTATCTGGAACCCACGTTAACAGAAAATAAAATATTAAAATCAATGCAATATGAAGCTCCTGCTATTTTCAAACTGGGAGATATCTATTACGGTCTTTTTTCCGGCTGCACCGGTTGGGATCCGAATCCTGGAAGAACCACTTATTCAACAAATATTCTTGATGGCTGGACGGTGGGTGATAACTTTGCTGTTGATAATTTGAAGGAAGTGAGCTACAATTCTCAAAGTGCTTATGTTTGCAAACTAGAAGGATTGGAAAATGCTTATATATATATAGGAGACCGATGGAACTCCAGCAACGTGGGTGCTTCGAATAATGTGTGGTTACCACTCAGCATGCGTTCAGGTTATCCATCGGTGAGATGGTATGCAAGCTGGGATTTAAGCGTTTTTACAGATATGTACCGTTACAAGAGGGCCAAGAGCATTATTCCCGGGAATGTCTATTCTTTACTGGAGAAATATTCGAACAGGCTGGTGTCCAAACCCACAAATGGTTTCACAATCACAGATGATAATGAATCCATTAATTTGAATTTTACATTTATTCAAACGAATGCCCCTTACGTATATAAGATAAAGGACAACAAAACCGGAAATTTTTTAGAGTCTGTATTCGGTACTTTGCGATTGAATGCTGAAAGTTCCGCTATCTCACAACATTGGCGTTTCGACCTCAAACAGGATGGTTATTTTAATATCACGAATCTGAATGATAGTAAGTCTTTGTCCGTTTCAGGAGCCAGTACGTTTAATAATACAAATCTTTATTTGGCTAAGCTTGCTTCGGGCTTGCACCAGGATTTTGCCGTATATTTTGATTCGAAAAATCAGAATTATGAGGAAGCGGATCTGTTTTCTCTTTCATATATTAATGATAATTTGAAGATTATCAAGGAACAAAACACTTCGACTTCGATAGAAGATATTAATCCAGATGCAGAGAGTGACTTTACTGTTTACCCCACTATTAACAATGGAAGTTTCTGTATTAAATCTGATAAAATCGCTGATTCTGACCCTGTGGAAATTCAAATCCTGCAAGTGGGAAGTGGAAAACTGGTCTATACGAAATCGGTCTGTTTTAATGATTTTTCCATTCCATTTGAACTATCCGGTACCTTGACGAATGGGCTGTATTTGGTTCACATTAAATCCAATAACAGCTCTGTTGTTAAAAAGATGATTGTTAAATAAAGTAGTACTAATGAAAAAAGCCCTTTTTATTTTATCTTTTGTATCGTTCTTTGTAAGTACAGCAAGTGCCGCCGCCTACACCAAAATTACTCCGGGGGAGAATTGGTTGGATACTGACGGAAACTTTATCAATGCACATGGAGGATGCGTGCTCTATGAAAATGGATATTATTACCTGTTTGGTGAAAATAGAACGGTCTTTTATTCAAATGGCATTTCGTGTTATAAATCCGCCGATTTGTATAATTGGAAAAAACTACCATTGGCTTATACTGTACAAGGGGTGCAGAGAGAAGACCTGCAAGATGCCGCTCCGGGGCGTTTATTTGAACGTCCGAAAGTGATGTATAATAAATCAACCGGTAAATATGTGATGTATACACACTGGGAAGATGGGAATAATTATAGTTATGCGCGGGTAGCCGTATTTTACAGTGATAAAATAGAAGGGCCTTACACTTTTTATAAAACATACCGGCCCAATGGACATGATTCACGGGATCAGACCACTTTTTTAGATGAGGATGGCAAAGCCTATCATTTTTGTGCTACGAATATGAACACGGATATAAATGTCGCTTTGTTGAATGAGGATTATCTTGATCCATCTCTTTCCGAAACGTTGATTCTTAATGGCAGATCGATGGAAGCTCCTGCCATTACAAGAGTTGGGGACACTTATTTTGGCATCTTTTCAGGATGTACAGGATGGACCCCAAACGCGGTTCGGTCTGCGATGTCCGGTAGTATTCTTGGAGCATGGACAGAATTAACCAATCCGGCGATCGATGCTAAAAGTAGCACCACCTATGATTCACAAAGTAATTACATACTGAAAGTGAATGGAAAAGAGAATGCTTATGTTTATATGGGGGACCGCTGGAACAGTCATGACCCCGGTTCTTCAAAATATGTTTGGCTTCCTTTGAATTTCCGCTCTGGATATCCTTTTATCAATTGGTATGATAGTTGGGATTTAAGTATTTTTGATAATATGTATAGGTATAAAAGAGCAAAATCGATTGTAGCGGGAAACACGTATGCTTTGTTGGCAAGAATCTCCAATAGATTATTTTCCCGTGATGGATCCAATTTTGTAGTATCGGTGGATGATGATGATACTAAAAATCTTCAATTTGTATTTGAAGCGACAAGTACTTCGAATCTTTATAAGCTGAAAGAGGTAAAAAGCGGAAATTATTTGGAAGGTGGAACGGGTGGCCTTGCTTTAAATGCTAAAAATACGAATATCACCCAAGAGTGGACCTTTTCTAAACAAGCTAACAACTATTATTATATTACGAACCGGTCAAGAAATCAGGCCCTGTCAGTCGATGGATCAAGTGTAAGTAACGGAGCAGGTGTTGTGTTGCAAGTCAAAGCATCCTCTATGAATCAACTATTCGGAGTCTATTTTGATAGTAAATCATTTGAATACGAGGAAGATAATTTTTTCAAAAATACACCTTCCACCGTATCTTCTATAGAATCTGTAAAGCAAGATAAACCAGGAGTTGTGATCTTCCCTTCAATGAATAACGGTGATTTTCAAATTAGACTCACTAATAGAACCGGAAATAATCCGATTAATTTGAAAATGTTTGATTTGAATGGAATGAAGGTCTATGAAACAATAATAAGCGGCGATGAAAGTTCTTCCACAATTCAACTTTCTAATATACTCGCTAAAGGGATGTATATAGTAAATGCAAAATCAAAAGATTTTTCGGTAAACCAAAAGTTTATTGTTAAATAACTACGTAAGAATATAATTTTTGAGATTTTAAAATTATCTATTTATTAATCATTAAATTTTATTTATTATGAAAAAAATTTTCTATTTATTAGTATTGTGTCTGTTATGGGCCTTTGTGCCTAACGTACAGGCGGCTTTTGTGCCTACCGCTGGCATTAAGTATTACATTATGCAAACTGCGTTAACGTCTTCGAAAGTGGTAGGAGCCAGTACTTCTACACAACCGGCTGTGATGGATGCCGATAAGGTATCCTCTCAAACTTTTGAATTTATTCCGGTAAGTGGAAAAACCGATGTCTATTATTTAAAGAATGACGACGGTCTGTATTTGAACAACATTAATGGTGCTACTGGTCTCGTTTACGAATCGGCTGTGAATGCAACCAATGGATTATGTTCGGAGTGGACATTAGAAGGTAGCGCAATCTCTGCAATCCGACTAAAAGTTGGAAGTGTGGCTACGAATAATTATTTAACTTCTTCTGCTGTAACCAGTGGTTCTATTCTAACTGCCACAGGAACTGCCTCAGATACTAATAGTGCATTTAAATTAATAGCTGCCACCGATCTGATTCAAAATAATGTGATTGACGGCGGTTTTGAAAATGCGCTTAATGGGGGCGCTCCCCTTGGAACCTGGACAAGTCTCCCGGCAAGAATATTGGGAAATGGCGGTTCAAATTCTAGGGTAAATAATACGGTTGCGAACGCATCTACCGGAACAAATAGCTTTCTTATTCGTTTTTGGACTGATGGAACCTCCTATAATAAGATTAGTTATAAACTAACTTCTTTAGTAACCGCGGGGAAAACCTATAAGTTATCTTTTAACTATAGACAAAATACGGTTACTACACTAACGGTAGGTCCAATTGTAAATGCTTATATTACAACTTCAGCAAATGACACAACCCTAAACGCAATATCTCCTATAGACACAACCACTGTGCCTGCAACAACAACTACAACGATTTCAAATAAACTTATTTTTACTACGCCAAGTAGTGGTGACTGCTACCTTGTTTTTGCAAAAGCAGGTGATCCTCTTCAATTATACCTTGATGATCTGACCTTAATTGAAAATGTACCTTCAATCAACCCCTCGATACCTTCTTTAGCACTCAACGCTGATAAACGTAGCGCAGGTGTTAATATATTAGGGAATTTATTGACTGATAATATCGAAATTGAGGTACCTGCCGGAATCACTGCTTCAAAAACGGAATTATTATCTGGTGCCAATGAGATCGTTACATTTACGTATTCAGATTATCATACCACCATCCCCACAGGTAGTCTGATTAAGTTAAAAAGTGGTAGTATAAAAACTGATATTCCTGTAACCGCTTCTTTCCTTGAGAGCATTAAAACTTCGGTTAATAATTTAAGTTTTGGCACCTATTCACGTACAGCAACAATTACTGTAAATGCGAATATAATTGATCCGGCAGTTACAACGTCAATCACTGCTCCTGATGGGATTACATTATCGGCTTCGACTTTTTCAACGACAGCTCCTACAACGATCACTGTTACTTATGCCGGAAATACTTCAGTAACGGGTAATATCACGTTCACGGCGGGTAGTATAGTTATAAGTATCCCTGTGGTTGCAACCTATACTGCTCCTTTTGTTCCCGAAAGCGGCGCGAAGTATTACATAATGCAAACTACTTCCAATAGAGCGATTGGTGCAAATTCCACCGCTTCGCCGGTTGTGATGAATGTCGATAAAGTAAGCTCTCAAATTTTCACATTTGTTTCTGAGACATCAGGTAAGGTGGATACCTATTATTTGAAAAATGATGCAGGTATGTATTTGAATAAACTGTCCGGCAGTAATTGGACGACAAGTTTCGAGACAGCTATTAACGGTACAAGTTCAGAATGGTTAATAAACGGTTTCACTGCCGATAGTATTCGTCTAAAAGTTGGTGCCAGCGCATATCTTGCATCAGATGCCATCACGGATTTATCTCTCTTGTATTGTGACAAAACGAATACGAATGCTAATGGTCAGTTTAAATTAGTTAAAGTTACAGATCTGGTTCAAAACAACATAATGGACGGTGGTTTTGAATACGCTGCTATAGATGGCGCTCCTTTCGGAAAATGGATAAGTAGCCCTGCACGGACACTCGGTGGCAGTTCAAACTCCCGGGTTACTAATTCATATCAGTCAACCGGAGCAAAGAGTTTCCTTGTCCGTTTTAATGGCGATGCGGCTTCTTATGCTTCTATTAGCCATAAACTGACTGCATTGATCCCGGGAGCACAGTACCGATTGAATTTTAACTATAAACAAGATGGTTCGAATGCTGCAACCGCAACAACAAATGTGTATGTGGCTTTAACTGCAAACGTTGATTCAACCGCTGCATTAGTAGGTAGTACTACTCTTTTCAAGACTACACCTCCGGCAGATCTGACACCTTCTCAACCTGTTTTAACAGGAACAATTATATTTGTTGCTCCTGCTGATAGTTGCTACCTTGTTTTTGAGAAAACGGCTGATGCCATTACCGCGTCAACTAATTTTAATTTATATCTTGATGATCTTACGTTGAAAGCTACTACGGTAACGATTGAATATCAGGATCAATCAGGCAAATCAATTCAACCTGACAGAGTAGTTACGGCGGATTTAACGGTTGGAGCTACTTATAAGGCTCTTGCATCTGATAAAGCAGGAATTACAGTGGGTGATGTGAATTATGTTTATGATGTCACTTCGATTGATACGGTAGTAGTGGCTGAAGGAAATTCAACGATCATTCTTAAATTTTCAGTGGCCCCTAAAGTAACGATTAAGTATCAGGATCAATCAGGTAATTCAATTCAACCGGACAGAATAGTTTCTACCGATTTAATTGCTGGGGCTACTTATACTGCTCTTGCATCTGATAAAGCGGGTATTACAGTGGGTGATGTGAATTATGCTTACGATGTTACTTCGGTTGACACGGTGGTGGTTATAGCTGGCAATGCGAATATTGTTCTTAAATTTGTCGCTCCTACGGTAACGGTTAAGTATCAGGATCAATCAGGTAATTCAATTCAACCTGACAGAGTGGTTTCTACCGATTTAACCGCCGGTACTACTTATACAGCTCTTACCTCTGATAAAGCCGATATTACTGTTAATGGTTCACTTTACAACTACGATACCACTTCAACAGACAATGTAGTCGTAGTGGCAGGTAATGCTAATATTGTGCTTAAATTTACAAAATTGATTACTGCCATAAACAATTCGCAATTAATTAATAATATATATTGTTCCGATAAAAAAATTATTATAGATTTCGATTTGCCTGCAACATCCGCGGTGGAATTTTCAATTTATAACACACAAGGTGCTCTTCTTTCAAAAGAAGAAGCGACTTTTGAAAGTGGAAGAAATCACAAAGTGATAAACGCCAATCTTCCTTCAGGTGTATATCTGGTGAAAGTAGTTCAAAACGGTCAATCTATTACTAAAGAAGTAATTTTATAAACCAATTAAATAGTGCTTAAATCCACAGGGCATATAGATTGTTAGAACTTGTGCCCTGTAGATTTATAAAACTTATAGATTGTATTATATATCTCAATATATAAAGTTGAAAAAATTGCTGTCATTTATGCTTTAAGAAAATGAAAAATAAAACGATTAAAAAATCTCCAAAAAGAGGAAAAGGAAAGACTTCGCATCTGGTTGATGCTAACAAATTATTGCGATATTTGAATGATGGATTCCTCGTTTTTTTTGTTTTGGTCGCCTTTTATTATTTGCCCGTTCATAACAAGAATTTATTAATAAAAATACAAGACTTGTCTTTATTTCTCCCGACACAACTTTTTTTTGTCGAACAGATGAAGGTAGCCGGAGGTTTATTAGTTTATTTGGGAACTTTCTTAACTCAGTTCTTCTATTATCCGTGGTTAGGTAGTTCAATCTTTATTTTATTACTCCTTCTTGTCCAATTTTTAACTTTGAAGTCATTTAATATACCTAAAAAACAGTATGCTTTGACTTTTATCCCTTCTTTCGCGCTTTTATTGTCTCTTACCGAACTTGGTTATTTAATATTTACGTTGAAATCTCCGGGATATGTTTATTCAAATCTGCTTGGAGTTGTGATAATTTTAGCCTCTTTAGGAATCTATAAAAAAATAGCCTCGTGGATAACACGCTTGGTTATTATTTCCTTATTTATCCTTCTGCTTTATCCATTTCTTGGTTTTTATGCATTAATGGGTGCCTTGTTATTTTGTATTTATGAGGGACTGTCTTTCCAAAAAGAGAAAGATCGTGTGCGTCTCTTTCCAATGGTAGCAGGACTTTTATTTATTGTTATTGTGCCTTTGGGTTATTATCAATATTATTATACTCAAATGCCTTTTCAAAACCTATACACAGCGGGGCTACCAGCCATAAACTTTACTGATAATGAAAAAGAACTGTGGCTTCCTTTCCTTGCGTTATTTGTCTCTTTATTATTATTTTCTTTTATATCTTTCATAAACTTTAAAAAAGAAACCAACTTATTTACTGAATTTCTCCTAACGGTTATTTATTTCTTTTCTTTTTATGGTTTATATAACTATTCTTTTGAAGATGAGAATTTCCAAACAGAAATGGCTATGGATTTGGCTATATTTGATAACAATTGGAACGAGGTTTTAAATCTTGCCAACCGTTTAGAAGGAGAACCTACCCGTTTGATTGTGATGGATACAAACTTGGCCTTACAAAAATTACATATAGCAGGAGACAAAATGTTCTCCTATAGAAATGGAGCAAAACCATTCAAAAAACAGTATTTAAGTACTCAATTAATGCAAATAGGTGGTAAACCTTTATATTTTCAAAATGGTAAAGTAAATTATTGCTACCGATGGTGTATGGAAGATAATGTAGAATACGGGATGAAAGTGGAATATCTCAAATACATGGTTAAATGTTCTTTGTTGAATAAGGAATTTATTCTGGCTCAAAAATATAATGATGTATTGAAAAAAACATTCTTTTATAAATCGTTGGCTTTAGAATATCAAAAACAGATTGATCATCCTGATTTAATGGAAAGAAATACTGAATTTAAGGCTATTCGCCCTCTCATGGCGTATGATGATCTTCTGGATGGGGATGGTGGTTTGCTAGAATCTTACTTACTGAATAGTTTAGGTTATTCGCAGGGTGGCCCGCCAGAACTTGTAGAGTTGTCATTACAATGCAGTCTGATATTAAAAAGTATTGATTTATTCTGGCCAAGATTCTTTCTATATGCAAGAACACATGATAGAATTCCGGTACATTATCAGGAGGCTGCTCTTCTTTATTCCTATCTGGAACGAAAAGTGGATGTACGAGGCCTAAAGTTTAATTCTCAGGTCTTGAAAGATTTTCAACAGTTGATAACGATGTCACAACAGTATAGTAACGTCCCGGAAGAAACATCAAAAGCTTATTTTGCTCCAACATTCGGAAAAACTTTTTGGTACTATTACTTTTTTGTGAAAGGTCTGAAAACTACGTGAGAAAAATAAATATTTATTTGCTTTATTATTAAATATTAAAATACATGAAAAGAATTAAAAATTTACTTGCAATATTGATATATATGTTAGTCCCAATGTACATGTATGCCCAAACGGTTCTTGTTCCTGAAAATGGTAAAGTATATAATATTGTCCATTCCAGCGGTTATTATTTGGGAAGTGGAGGGAGTAACGCGCAAATACTGCTTCCGTCTAGTGACAGTGATCAGCAATTTAAATTTGTCCTTGTTGAAAATAGTGTGGATGTGTACAACATCCAGCAGATTTCTACCGGTCGTTATCTGATTAAATCAGGTAGTTACGACACTGCCTGGGGAACCGATCCAAGTATAAATGTCGCAAGGTTCAGAGTGGTTACTGTAGATGAAACACAGGTGAAATTTCAGTGTCTGGATAACAGTAAGTTCTTAGGAACAGATGATAGTACGGTGAACGCGGTGGTTTATTCGGATAAAACCAGCACTGACGTAAAGCATTATTGGAAGATATATTTTGTTCCAAACGCTTCCGTGGATATGAAATATATACAGTCCGTGGCAACCTATAATACTAGGTATGTAAACACCAATACAACGAACAATGTTTTGATGTCACTGGCGATCAAAACAAAAAATCAGGAAAATGCCTTATCTCTGAAAAATCTGAATCTCTCTGCGGCTGGAACCACCTCTTTGTCGAATAACTTTAACATCAAGATTTATGTTAATTCCGAAGCCTCATTTAGTGCAACCAATCTGGTAAAAACACTAAGTGCGCCAACCACGGAAACTTTCGATGTGCCATTGGATTATAGTTTAAGTAGTGGAATGAACTACTTCTGGGTGACCTGCGATATTCCGTCGGGCATTGCTCAAGGGAACGAGTTGCACATGAGCTGCAATAACTTTACCCTTAATGACAGTGTAATTGTACCCACCACCTCTTCAATACCCGGTAAACTGATCGTTGATCCCTCTAAATTTATAGTAATCAACAATGCGAAATTGCCAATTGACATCGTCACCACCACCGGAGGTAATGGTAGTGGAACCTCAGATGGCACAAATTTTGTTTCGTTCCAACAAAATGCCATCACTACTTATAAAGGATATCAATATGTGGTGTACTGGACTCCCGCTTTTCATGTTTGTATTTCCCGTAAAAAAATGCCGGAAGGAACATGGGAGCCATTAGAGCTTCCCGATTATACTACATCCTCCGGTCACCTTAGCGATGGTCACTACGATATTTCGTTGGGCATTTGTGAAAATGACGGGACTATGCACTTGGCGTTCGACCACCATGGCAACACCTTGCATTATCGGATGTCAGTACCCGGTATAGCCAATAATCCTGATTCAGCGGATTGGTTACCTGCTTCATTCAAAGCGGTAAGAGATTACTTGGTTGAAGGCTCTTCAATCAGTATGGTCACTTATCCCCGTTTCGTTCAAAAGCCCAACGGAGACATGCTGTATGAATGTCGTTTAAGATCAAGCGGTAACGGTAATAATTTATTATGGGAATATAAAGCCTCTACCGGAAAATGGACGTCTATCGGTCAGTATGCCAACGGAGTATCTGTCAGTGAAAATCCATATATCAATGGTATTCATTACGATCCACAAGGTAGATTGCATGTGTCATGGGTATGGCGCCAAACTCCCGATGCACAGACTAATCATGACATCTGCTACATTTATAGTGATGACGATGGACGTACCTGGAATAATGCGGCAGGTACCAAAATCGGTACCGTTGAGTCCTCTCCTGTAACCTTAACTTCACCTGGATTAATTGTGATGCCGATGAGTACGAATCGCGGTCTGATTAATCAGGAATCACAAACGGTTGACAGCAAAGGCAAAATTCACATTTTACAATCTTATATACCCGAAGGAGTTGCAAACACTGGATTCTGGGATTCCCGTATTAATAACGGAGAGTTACATCATATTTATCAGGATGAAAACGGAACATGGCAAAGTGACATGATTGCCCCTTCTACCCGCAACAGAAGTCAAATAGCGGTGGATAGAAATGATAACCTTTACGTGGTTGGAGCCGGCTATCGGGTGTATTGCGCAAAAGCTGCCGATAAATGGCAAGTTTGGAACGCGATGGATTTAACTGAAAGTGGAACGATTATTAATGAAGGGCTGATTGACCGTGAGTTATTACTTAAGGAAAATGTGCTTTCTTTTGTATTCGCAAAAAAAGGAGGAGCAATTATGGTTCCTTATTATTTGTTGGATAACATGAAACCCGGTACCGGCAATGGATTGAATGTGAAATTATACAATGATAGTATTATCAGCTCCGGCGTTCTTGAAACACAATATGCGGAGGCTTATGAATTATATTTGACTGCGTCTGGTAATACAACGATGTGGGTAAATGGCAAACAAGTGATTTCAATAGGAAACATTTCATCTCCAACAGAATTTCAGACAACTTTGAAACTGCTTCCCACGCACAAATATGAGATTGTGATTAAAACATCTTCTGCTGCAACCAAGTTAGAATGGAGTAGCAAAAGCCAAATGAGAGAGATCGTGCCTCTTGCATTGCTTTACAGCGTAGAGGTGAAAATACCTTCTGCTATAATTTCAACTAAAGATGAAGCAAACATACAATGTTATCCGAATCCTTTTAAATCAACCTTTACTTTGAAAGCAAACGACGCTTTCGAATACTTTGTCTTTAGTACTAACGGTAAATTGATTAAAAGTGGAAGAGGTGAGAATAGTTGCGTACTTGGCGGCAATCTGGAAAAAGGAGTTTATTTCATACAGGTAATACAGAACAAAGAGATTAAGACAAGTAAACTCATCAAGTTGTAATTAATGTAGGTATCAAAATGCTTGCTACACTTAAGGACGCTGAAAAGACATTTATAGCTTCGAAAATTACACTTACGGGCATTGATCTGAATAGTATAAAATCTGTGAATATTTATACGAATGGCAATTCTGTACAGGTGGATAATCTGGAAGTTGATAGCGTTGTTACTATATACAGTGTGAACGGACAACTGATTTATTCGGGAATAGGTAAGGGCACCACTTTTTCGTATAATTTATCAGCCGGAAGTTATATAGTGACGGTTCAAAAATTGAATAATAAAAAATCAGCTATTATTATTATTAGATAATGAAGTTATAAATCATCAAATTATTATTTATAAATATGAGTTTGCCATAGAGTAGTTTTTATTTTTTTTATAAAACCATTTGTTGGATGTAATGCCGGCAAATGGTTTTTGTGGAATCACACAGATAACCGCAAGAATTAGGAATCTAAATTTTATGTTTACGCGGAGTGATTTCAGGATATATATATTGATATAGGTCTAATTATGGTTCAAAAAGGGATAGAAAAAAGATATGCAGACTTTTTTAATCTATTTTTGGATATATAGATGCTTCTTAAACTATATGTTTGTTTCCGTAAACGCAATTTAATGTATAAAAGCTAAAACCGATGAAACAACAATTCACATCAACTTAATTCCTTTTTAAAAGATTCCAGACATTTGGGATGATTATTAGATTAGAAGATTTTTCTTTTGAATCCATTTATTTAAAAACTTTTATTAAACTTAGAAAAAATATGGAAGAAACACACAAAGTCAAAAGGCTATTAAGGCTTAAAAGTGGTCTATGTGGTTCTGTGAGACATTATTTCTTTTTAATCCTTATAGGATTATTTTGTTTATGTCCATCAGCGAAAGCTGTTACGAACGCCAATGAAGTTGTTCAACAATCACCGAGGAAAATAACAGGTACTGTTTTTGATGAAACAGGAGAGCCTGTAACTGGAGCAAGTGTGGTGGTAGATAAAACAACAAATGGTGTAATGACCGATTATGAAGGTAAATTCACCTTAAATGTACCTAATTTAAATGTGAATTTAAAAGTTTCATATATTGGCTATAAACTTCAAATTGTAGCCTTAAAGAATCGTTCTAAGGTAAACATAGTACTGGAAGAAGACGCGAGAGTGCTCGACGAAGTTCAGGTGATTGCTTATGGCGTACAAAAGAAAGTGACTATTACCGGTGCCCTCTCTTCAATAAGTGGCGCTGATTTGTTAAAAACTCCGGTTGCTTCTTTAGGAAATGCGTTGGCTGGGAAATTGGCAGGAGTATCCGCTGTCCAGTATTCCGGTGAACCGGGAGCTGATAGCCCTGATATTTTTGTCCGCGGACAAAGTACATTCAATGGTAAAAATGCGACACCTTTAATTATGGTGGATGGGGTTGAACGTGATTTCACACAAATTGATCCCAATGAAGTGGATAATATCACCGTTCTGAAAGATGCTTCTTCGACAGCTGTGTATGGTATACGTGGTGCAAATGGGGTTATTTTGGTTACTACTAAACGGGGTGTTGAGGGGAAAGCGAAGATTTTTTTTTCTACTTCAGCCGGTGTTCAGGTGCCTACCCGTTTGCTGAAATTTGCTAATAGTTATCAGTACGCGACTTATTATAATGAAGCTCAGGTGAACGACGGAACTGATCCTGCGAATGTGAGATTTCAACCGAATGTACTGCAAGCTTTTAAAGATCATAGCAATCCCTTGGTTTACCCTGATACAGACTGGATGAAAATGTTGTTAAATTCGAGCGCTTTCCAATCACAGCATAATTTGAATATTTCCGGTGGAACAGAACGGGTTCGTTATTTTATTTCATTAGGCGCTCTTACACAGCAAGGTTTATTTAAAACTTTCGATTCCGGCTTTAATTTTAATTTTAACTATAACCGTTATAATTATAGAGCGAATTTAGATATAGATGTAACCAAGAGCACATTATTGTCTGTTAACCTGGGAGGAAATGTGCAGGATAAGAATACTCCCATATCAAACGAAGATCAGAATCAGCTGTTTCGTCAAATTTATTGGGCTACTCCATTCTCGGGGGCTGGTATTGTGGATGGCAAATGGATCCAAGCCAATCCGGATTATATAAACAATCCGGGGTCTGATGGCCTTTCTCCTTATTATGGTAAAGGTTATAATTCTAAAGTGACTAATTCGCTCAATCTGGATTTAATGTTACAGCAAAAATTTGATTTTATAACGAAAGGCCTATCTGCTAAATTGAAGGGTTCTTATAATACCGATTATACTCATAATAAACAAAGAAGTTCTTCTATCCCTTCCTATACTCCGGTAATTAAGGATAATGGGGATATTGCTTTGAGGAAAAACGGTGATGACTCTCAGCTTGGTTTTAGTGAAAGTTTTAGTGCCGGAAGGAATTATTATATGGAACTAAGTTTAAATTACGCCCGTAAATTCGGGGACCATAATGTGAGTGCTTTAGCTTTGTATAATCAGTCTAAAACTTATTATCCTACGACTTATACAGATATTCCTACTGGTTATGTGGGTATGGTTGGACGTATTACCTACGACTATAAAACCCGCTATCTGTTGGATGTGAATTTCGGTTACAATGGGTCGGAAAATTTTGCTCCTGGAAAAAGATATGGTTTTCTCCCTGCTTTTTCTGCGGGATGGATTTTGTCGGAAGAAAAATTTATGAAAAATCAGCATATTGTAAATTACTTGAAAATCAGGGGGTCTTATGGTGTGGTAGGTAACGATAAGCTATATGATACTGATGGTAATCTTCTACGTTTTCTGTACCTTCCGGACTCTTATAATAGTAGTGCTACCGGATATAATTTTGGAACGAATGTAAGTAGCAACCAATCGGGAACCAGTGAGGGAGCTATAGGTAATCCGGATATTACATGGGAAAAAGAATATAAGCAAAACTATGGAGTGGACGCGAATTTTCTCAAAGACCGAATGAAAATTACTTTTGACTATTTTTCTAACCGACGGAAAGATATTTTGATTTCTATGAATTCGGTTCCCGCTTATTTAGGTATCACAACTTCTCCTCCTTTGAATAAAGGTATTGTTACAAATCATGGTTTTGAAGTCACTTTAAAGTGGGAAGATAAAATAGGATCGGGTTTTAAATATTGGTTAAATGGAAATCTTTCTTACGTGAAGAATAAAATAATAGAAAAGGATGAAGTGAGACCTGACTATGACTATTTACGACATACCGGGCATTCTATAGATCAACCTTTTGTAAGAAAATTCTGGGGCTTTTATGACGATACGGCTAATGCGCGATATAAAGCACAATATGGGACAGACATTGCTACACATGCCGGAGGGTTGAAACCAGGCGATTGTGTTTATGTGGATTTAAATGGCGATGGAGTGATTGATGCCGATGATGTGACTGCTCAGGGATATTCGAATAATCCGCTATATACCGCGGGATTAACTTTGGGATTCAGTTATAAGGGTTTTGATTTTAGTATGTTGTTTAATGGGGCGTGGGATACTTCACGTTTGCTGCAAGAAACTTTTAGAGAACCCATGGGGGATACTAACGGAAGAAGTTTGCTGTTGTCACAGTATGAAAACCGATGGACTCCTGAAACCGCTTCAACCGCAACTTTGCCTCGTGCGACAATATCTGGTAAAACAAATGATTATGCTGATTCTAATCTTTTTTTAGTAGACGCGAGTTATATCCGTTTAAAAAATATAGAAATAGGCTACAATTTCAATCTTGATTTTATGAAAAAAGCTAAAATAGCAACATTAAGGTTGTATGCAAATGGATATAATTTGTTCACAATTGATAAATTGGATATTGCTGATCCGGAATCAAGAACAAGCGACAGACCTGCTTATCCTTTAACAAAAGTATTTAACATTGGATTAAAAGTTGGGTTCTAATCATATAATATAAAAAGAAGATGAAGATAAAAATAAAAACATTAATAATATCCTTAGCTGTCACAGCTTGCTGCTTTTTTTCTTGTGTGGAAGATTTTAAAGTAGGTGATAGCTTTTTGGATAAAGAACCGGGTGTAGATGTTACATCTGATACCATATTTGGAAAAGCGGTGTATGCCCGTGATTTTTTGTGGAATGCTTACAGTGGTTTGTATTATGGTCTGCCTTGGTACTGGGAAGAGATCGGGGGAAAAATGAATATGGGTATGTTTGAAACCCTATCGGATTGTTGGCAAAGTCATTGTAGTTGGGATGGGGTGAATCGTGAGTATTATTCAGGTGCTTACAGTGCCGGTCAAGAGGATTCCAACAGTGACACCCGTTTTGGTTATAACAAAGAGGGATGTTGGGAGACTATTCGTAAAGCATGGATCTTCATAGAACACGTGGATAAGGTGCCTGATATGACTACAACTGAAAAAGAACGATTGAAGGCAGAAGCAAAGGTGATTATTGCCAGTCGTTACTTTGATCTGTTCCGCCATTTGGGAGGTCTTCCTATCGCGGACCATGCTTGGGATGTTAATGAGTCTTATCAAAATCCACGGGCTACCGTTCAGGCGACATTGGATTTTATGGTTAAATTATTGGATGAGGCTACGGCTACAAGTGCATTGCCATGGGCATTATCGGATGCTGAAATCTCTAATTGGGACGGACGTTTTACTAAAGCTGCTGCTATGGGGCTGAAATGCAAAGTCTTATTGTTTGCCGCAAGTCCATTGTTTAACAGTGATAAGCCTTATTGTAACCTTGAACCTCAGGAAGCTGTTCAAAAGCAGCAGGTATGGTTGGGTGGTTACCATCCGGAATTATGGACTCAGTGTTTAACAGCATGTGAAGACTTTTTTACGGCACTGAGTGCCAACGGAGGTTATGGACTTGTTCAGCCTGCGGCGGATAATGGGAAAAGTTTAACTCAATATGATAATGTGTATCGTACGGCTTTTCGTAATGGTTATTTAACAAGAGGCTCTGGTGAAATATTGATTTCTACCAGAATACGTTTTAAAACAGCTAATAACGACTGGAACTATCTATTCCCTGGTCAAACCTATCCAGATGGC
The DNA here is from genome assembly GCA_015654535.1 of Bacteroidales bacterium. GTDB lineage: Bacteria > Bacteroidota > Bacteroidia > Bacteroidales > Bacteroidaceae > Bacteroides. The sequence continues at coordinate 25,438 of JAATGU010000153.1, read as the reverse complement.
TGCGTTACTCCTACGCAAGAATATGTGGATATGTTCCCGATGAGCGATGGAACTCCTTTTGATTGGAACAATGCCGATGATGTGAAGAAAATTCACACTGATCGTGATCCTCGTTTATTTGAAACGGTTTTAGCAAACGGTGTGGAATATAAGGGGCGACAGGTTGAATTATGGGTTGGTGGACGTGAAGCAGGTACAAATTCAAAAGATTATGGAATGTACGGCACAGGCTATGCCGACTATAAGTTTATTCTTGACGCTGATAAAAATAAAGGGATACCAACCTTATGGCCTTACTTAAGACTTTCGGAAGTTTATTTGATTTATGCAGAAGCTTTAATGAAGGCAGGAAGGTACGATGATGCCATAACACAAGTGAATTTAGTTCGTGCGCGTGTGGGACTAAAGGGATTAAAAGAATGTAATCCAGATCTTGACTTATATGATGAGGCAACGTTAGAGAACGAGATCTTACGGGAGCGGGCTTGTGAACTTGGTTTGGAAGATGTCCGTCTCTTTGACTTGATCAGAAATAAATTAGCGGAAAAATTTACAACTCCTTTACATGGATTATTAATTGAACGTGCCGATGGCCAGCAGATATCGTTGTCGGATAAACCCGCCGCAACCAGAGGACCTATTCCCACTGATTTTATTTATACAAAGTATGAATTACAAAATCCAAAGCGTTATTTATGGACGGTATCTGACCCGGATCAAATCTCTAAATGGTACTTAACTGCTTTCCCACCCACTGAAGTGAACAAGGATTATGGTCTTACACAAAATCCTGGCTGGTGATTTTTAGTAATTTAAATAATGAATTATTTATTTTAATAGTATTGTAATATATGAAAAATAAAATATTAGCATTAGCTCTGCTCTGCTTTACGAGTATAGGAAGTTTTGCTCAATCTGATAATGTTACTGGTAAAGTGGTAGATAGAGGGGGTAAACCAGTGTCGGGCGCATTAATATTCATTGTTAGTAGTCCAACCGTCAAGATAGCTACTGATGTGAATGGTCAATTTGCTATACCTGCTATTCCTGGCGATAAGTTGGTTATTCAAACTCCCGATTTTGGAAATAAAACGACAGAGGTTGTAGACAAGAAGCCAATGAAAGTTGTTATGGATTATGCTTCTCAATCTGTCGATTTGGGTTTCGGTATTAATCAAACTATGGCAGAATCCACCGCGTCCATCTCTAAAATAAACTCAGAAGAAATAATGAAAAGTTCCGCTTTGAGTTTAAGTAATTCTCTGTTTGGAAATGCGTTAGGATTAACATCCATGCAAAATGGCGGTGCCGTGTGGGAGGATTATGCCGGTTTTTCAATTAGAGGATTGAAAACTTTGTCAAATAATGGTGTATTGATTTTAGTGGATGGTTTTGAACGTTCCATTGGAACTTTAACTCGTGAAGAAGTCGAATCTGTTTCAATCCTAAAGGATGCGGCGGCTGTGGCATTATATGGTTTTAGAGGAATCAATGGAGTGATTTCCGTTAAGACGAAACGAGGTAAATATAATTCGATGGATATAAATGTAAGTTATGATCATGCGTTTACTTCTCCGGTACGTCTTCCTAAATTTGCCGATGGCTATACTTATGCCAATGCGATGAATGAGGCTTTAGCAAACGATGGTAAATCAGCTAAATATAATTCCTATGAATTAAATGAGTTCAAAAATGGCACCTCTCCCTATTTATATCCAAATGTGGATTGGGTGAATGAAACATTGAAGGATCATGGATCTTCCGATATTTACAATGTAAGTATCCGGGGTGGCGGTATGAATATGAGATATTATACCATGTTGAATCTGGAAAATAACGGCGGTTTTCTAAAAAATACAGAAACGAATGACGGATATTCCACTCAAATGAAATATTCTAAGGCGAATATTCGTACAAACCTGGATATTAACTTGAGCCCTACTACTAAGGCTGAAGTTAACTTGCTGGGTATTATTGCCGAGCATAACAGACCAGGACGTATTCAAGGGACATTGATGGATAATCTTTATACTTTACCATCCGCTGCTTTTCCAATTAAAACTTATGATGGTGTATGGGGAGGAGATGATACCTGGACTAACACGAACCCCGTTGCCGGTGTTGAGAATACAGGTTATGCCAGAGATAATTCCAGATCTTTATTCGCGGATATTAAGTTAATTCAGAAACTTGATTTTATTGCGAAAGGACTTAGTGGCGCGATTCGTTTTGGATATGATAACTCTGCAGAGTTTTGGGAGGGGAAAGATAGAGATTTTGTATATGCGAATGATCGTCTGACTTTTAATAATAATGTACCTGCCGATACGATCAGAACGAATGGAGGCACAGTAAAAAATTTAACATATAATCATTCTCTCGGAACACAAAATCGTCATTTCAATTTTGTAGGTAATATTGATTATGAAAAAACGTTTACAAATAGTAAATTGTTTTCTTCACTCATTTATTCTCAGGAACGTATTGTGAATAACGGACAAAATAACACCTATAACCGTCAAAACTTTTCAGGTTATGCTCATTATGCAATGTTGAATCGTTATATAGCAGACTTAGCTTTGGTTGTTGCCGGTTCTAATCGGCTGGCTACCGGTCATAAATATGGATTTTCGCCTACACTATCTGCCGCATGGGTTATTTCAAATGAATCTTTTATGAAAAATGTGAAGTTTGTTGACTTTTTAAAGTTAAGAGCTTCAGCCGGCATGATTAATACGGATAACATTCCTACCGTTAATATTTGGAATCAGACCTTTGATGGGGGCAACAGTTATCCGTTCACTGATGGATTTACATCCTATGGTGGAACTCAGGAAGGACGTTTACCAACTAAAGATTTTAAATTGGAAAGAGCTTATAAGTATAATTTAGGAATTGATGCTGTGATGTTTAAAGGGTTGACGCTTACGGCTGATGCATATATGGAACGCCGGAACAATATTTTAGTATCGGGATCCGGTCAGAATTCTGCTGTTTTAGGAGTAACTTCTGCTTATGTGAATGCCGGTGTTGTGGATAGCCGGGGTCTTGAGATTGGGTTGGATTACGAAAAAACAATTGGAGAGATGACTTTCTACATTGGTGGAAAATATACCTTATCCAAGGATAAGATCAAAGAACAGCTTGAAGCTCCACGTGCTTACAGTTACTTAAAAAGTACCGGTCAACCGGTAAATCAATTATTTGGTTTGCAAGCCATTGGATTTTTTGTTGACCAGGAAGAAATAAATAATAGTCCTGTTCAGCAGTTCTCTGTGGTGAAACCGGGTGACATTAAGTATAAAGATCAAAATGGCGATGGATTCATCAATGATTTTGATAATGTTCCGATGGGATACAATACTTCGGTTCCAGAGGCTTATTATTCTTTCCAGCTAGGATTTGAATATAAAGGTTTTGGCTTTGACGCTTTATTTCAAGGAGTGGGCAATTACAGTGCTAATCTTAACACAAAGAGCGTTTATAAGCCTTTGGTAGATAACACCACAATATCCAATCATTATTATGAGAATCGTTGGACACCGGAGAATATCTTTGCAAAATATCCAAGATTAACAACAGAGAGCAATGATAATAATTACAGGAACAATTCTATTTGGATAGTAGATGATTCTTTTTTGAAATTGAGAAATTGTGAAGTGTACTATAAGCTTCCAAAATCTTTTTTGGATAAACTTAAAATGAAATCAGCAAAGCTGTATGTAAGAGGTGTGGATTTATTATGTTTTGATAAGATTGATATTTCAGATCCTGAAGTAATCGGAGTTTCTTACCCTACTTCAAAATCTGTTAATGTCGGTTTTGCTGTTGGATTCTAATTGTTTAAATAGTAAAAATCATTGAATTATGAAAATTAAAAATATAATTATCGGCCTTTGTGGTTTAGCGTTGCTAAGCAATTGCAATGATATGATGAACTACAATGAGATAGTGAGCTATAATAAAGACGAAGTATTCCAGAGCTTTGACCGTACGGAAAGCTTCGTGACAAATATTTATGGGCGTCTGGATTATGACTTTGGTAATTATGGGAATGGTGCGATGCTTGCATCTGCAACTGATGAGTCGGAGTTTGCGTGGTCAATTTCTAATGCCCATGATTTCTATAATGGTGCATGGAGCCCAATTAATTATATCTCCGGAACTTGGGCGGATTCTTACTGGGCTATTCGTGCTGCCAATCTTTATTTACAGGATTCACAAGGACAAACTTTTGATCCGTTTAAGGAGAATAAGGACTATCAGGAAAATATGACAAAATTTGAACGGTATCAATATGAAGTCCGTTTTTTGAGAGCCTATTTTTATTTTAATCTAGTAAGAGAATATGGAGATGTTCCATTGGTAACAACCGTTCTTACAGAGGCGGAGGCTAACTCTGTGTCACGAACGCCTGCTTCGCAAGTAATAGACTTTATTGTGAGTGAGTGTGATTCTATTGTCGACAAATTACCTATAAGTTATGCCGCTTTACCAGATGCGGAAACGGGTAGAGTTACAAGGGCAACGGTTTTAGCTCTCAAAGCCAGGACTTTACTTTATGCGGCAAGTCCTTTATTAAATCCAAGTCAGGATATTTCTAAGTGGCAAGCTGCTGCTGCAGCAAATAAAAGTGTGCTGGATTCTTGCGCGGTATATAGCATTAAATTAGGTACCTATAGTGCGCTTTGGGGAACGGATAATTATAAGGGAAGTGAAATTATTTTTGTTCGTAAGATTGGAGACATAAATTCTTTGGAAAAATATAATTTCCCTATTGGCGTAGAAGGAGGTAACTCAGGTAATTGTCCTACTCAGACATTGGTTGACGCATATGAGATGAAAGCAACAGGGTTAGCCTGGGATGCGCCTGGAAGTGGATATAATCCCGCAAAGCCTTATGATGGAAGAGATCCCCGGTTTGCTTTGACGATCGCCAAGAATGGTGATGCTAGCTGGCCTACTTATAATAGTCTGCCTTTGGAAACATTTGTGGGAGGTGCTAACGGGGCTCCTATTTCCGGAGCGACTCCCAGTGGATATTATTTGAAAAAATATTGTGATGCTTCTGTTAATTTGCAACCCAATAGCATAAATACCAAACGTCATTCCTGGATTACTTACCGCTTGGGTGAATTTTATTTAAATTATGCCGAGGCTGTTTTCCACGCGCTTGGATCTGCGGATGCAAAAGATGCGACGTATACTCTGTCGGCGCGTGAGGCGGTGAACAAGATTCGTCAACGTTTAGGGGTGGGAATGCCGGCTCTTCCTGTCGGTTTGAGTAATTCTGATTTTGAGAAAAGGTACATGAATGAACGTATGGTGGAGTTAGCTTTTGAAGGGCATCGTTTCTGGGATGTAAGAAGATGGAAGAAAGGGGATCTTTTTAAAAGCGTTACGTTGATGAACATTACTAAAGATTCAAATGGAGGATTAATCTATACTCGCGTGACAAGGAATAGAAAATGGGATGATAAAATGTATTTTTCTCCTATATCTGATTCGGAAATCAGAATCAATAAGAATCTGACGCAAAATCCCGGATGGAATTAAATAAGATGATTCAATAATATTAAAAAATAGACAACGATTAAAAAGATCTTTATATATATGTTGAGTCTTGCAGCTGTAACATTAAGCTTGTTTAGTTGTAATGATTATCAGGCTATTGAGTATCCTTCTATTGGAACAGATCATCCTTCTGCGGTTACAAACGTAGTAACCGATTCATTACCAGGCCAAATCGCACTGAGCTGGACTGTACCTGCAGATTCAAATTATTATTATGTGAAAGTAAGTTATTTTGATCCTTTGACTCAAAAGGAGATTGTCCGTGTGGCAAGTGTCTATAAAGATACGTTGTTGATTCCTAACACACGTGCTAAATACGGGGAATATGAATTTAAGTTTCAATCTTTTAACCGGTCTAACATTGGAGGTGATCCTGTTACGGTTAAAGGTGTATCCGGTAAGGCTCCTGCCACTGTGGTCGTTACTAAAACTAAAATACCTTTAACAGCAGGGCGACTTAGTACAAATGCTCAGGAACCTACAGAGGGAGCAATCGCTAATTTGTTGGATGGTGATTTGGGCACATACTTTCATACAGCCTGGAGTGTTACACCCGCACCCGCTGGTCCTTATTGGTTGCAGGTTGATTTGGGTAAGTCGGTAACCACCTTTCAATTTTACTATGGGAATAGGGACAATACGAACAATAAGCCTCAAATAATAGATTTAATGGGGAGCGATGACGGAGTAAACTGGCAATTGATTGAAACAATTAATCAAGGGTTACCTACCGGAGCTAAATCGGAATATACATCTGATGTGATTACTTCTGCTTTTTCTTTTAGTAAATTACGTTTGGTGGTGCAGGCAACTAATAATGGAACTGTATTCTTCACAATGTCTGAGTTTGCAGTATATGAGATCGTAACAAGTGTATATGATCCCGAGTCTTAATAATAGTTTTAGAAAATAGATTACTTAATGGGAGGCTGGTATAAGAGGTCAGTCTCTCATTAATAAAATAGATGAATTTAAATTTATAGTATTAATTATTAAATGTTGTTTATTATGAAAAAAGTGACTTTGTTATTCATTTGCATTTTTGTTGTTCTTACTGCAAAAATTTCAGCACAGAACTTAATTGGAAATGGTGATTTTGAGGCTACAGATTATGAAGTCTTCACGTATGAAAGCCATAGTTGCCCTTCTCTAATAAGTGGTTGGGATGAAAAGGACCAATATTACAGTAATGACTTTAGTAATGTGGGTTTAGATATGTACAATGTCCGTGCCCAACTTTTACCACATGAAGCGGTGGCAGATCCTATTAAAGAAGGTAATATAACTTATTTAAGACTGCAACGCTATGAATGGAATGGATGGTCAGATTGCGGACTTAGACAAACCGTGAAGAATGTTGTTCCCGGAAAAACCTATAAATTTTCTTGTCTTTGTCGGATGACAAGTGATTCAAAAGGTGTGCCCGCATGGATAGATTTCTATGAGAATGGAATTGATGGCACGAAAATTAAAAGAGTGGATCTGGCGGCTACCTATCCTGCAGATGAAAATTGGTATCAAGTAGATGAAACTATAGGATTGACTGATGCTGCGACAACTCTGACTGTTTATTTAGGAGTCACGGGTGGTAAATATTATGCGGGTAGCAATGTAAACAATTCTAACATGTGGGTAGATTTTGATAATGTTTCTTTAGTTGATGCAGCTTCAGTTGGCATTAATGCTCCCCGATTATCATCCATACAGGTTTTAAATGGAGACAAAGAAATTACAATTGAAGGGACTCAGAATGGAGATAATATAAGGATCTTTAACGTGTTTGGGGTATGTGTAGAGGCACTTAACGCAACATCTACCGGATTGACAATTCCTACAACTAAATACGAAAAAGGCCTTTATGTGGTTTCCATTAATAATATTATTAAGAAAAAAATAGCAATAAAATAACAAATTTATTTAAGAGTGCCTTTAGGTAGATATATAGTCTCTTTAAGGCACTCTTTCATTTAATAATAATAGAATTTCAGCTATGAAAAACAAATTAATGCAGCTTCTTTTATTGTTTTTTGTTTTGCCTCTTACTCTTGGTGCTAAAGAAACGATAACCGTGACTCAATTGGTGAATGAACAAAAGATTTTAAATGATACTGTTGACTTTCACATTACTGATATTGATAATCCTTTAAATAACAGTACTGTGGAACTTTCTTCGGGAGAAGCCTGGCTTTTTTTTGATAATATTCGCCCTTCGGATGTTGTAAGCAAATATGCTTCTTCTATCAGAATTGGCTCAGAACCATTAAATCCGAATGTGAATGGGCGGGTATGTATTTACGCGCACGGAACGGTGATAATCCCTCATGGAAAGGACTTTGCTCCGTTAATGGTTTTTACGGGGGATAATTTTACAGGTGAATCCACTAGTTACGCGTTATATAATTTCAATAAGACTTTGGGTACTTTTGATAACTCAATCCGGTCTTTCAAGCTGAAAAGAGGTTATATGGCTACGTTGGCTAACAATAGTGATGGAACAGGATATAGCCGTGTGTTTCTAGCTGATAAAGAAGATGTGAATATCTCTCTATTACCCAATGAATTAGATAAAAAAGTTTCTTTTATACGAGTCTTTAATTGGGAGTGGGTAACTAAAAAAGGTTGGTGTGGTACTGATGGTGTGGAAAATGATGCGGATTTGACAAAATCAACTTGGTTTTATTCCTGGAGTGCCGATAAAAACACGACCTCTACATTAGAATATGTGCCAATAAAACAAAATAAGAATTGGCCTGGATGGGATGAAATTAATCAAAAACAATCTGTTAGTCATTTGTTGGGATATAACGAACCTGACCACACTGAGCAAGCGAATGTTTCAGTAGATGTTGCCGTTCAGGAATGGCCCAATATGTTGAAGTCCGGTTTAAGAGTGGGGTCTCCTGCTACAACTGATTATAACTGGCTTTATAGTTTCATTGACAAATGTAAAGCAAACAATTACCGTGTTGATTATGTGGCTATTCATGCTTATTGGGGAGGTTTATCTCCACAACAATGGTATGATCAATTAAATGCTATTTACAAGAGGACGGGGCGTCCTATTTGGATCACAGAGTGGAATAATGGCGCTAATTGGACGACAGAATCCTGGCCGTCGGGAACTGAAGCTCAGCAGCAGAAACAGTTAAGTGATTTGAAGGGTATTTTAAATGTGATGGATACGGCTCATTTCGTGGAACGATACTCTATTTATAATTGGGTAGAAGATAAACGCACCATCATATTGAATGGTTCCTTGACTCCTGCGGGAATATACTACCGGGACAATCAATCCAAAATTGCTTTTGAACGTACAAATGAAGTAGTGCCTATATATACTAATGTGTTTGTGCCTACACTTTCTTATACTTTTGATATAAATAAAAAAAATGTGCTTCTTTCTTGGAGCGACTCTAATGGTGAGATGTCTGCCACTTATGTGATCGAACGGAAAATAGGCGACAATGAATATAAGGAGATTTACCGAAGTAATGATATCTCCACGACTAAATTTACAGATAATCCGGATGTAAGTTCTTCTACTTATATAAGTTATCGTTTAAAATTAGTCACTTGTTTAGGACAGAATGCAGTGTCCAATGCAGTTTCACTAGCGGTAAATATTACAAGTGGTACAGATGAAATAAATTTTGGGTTAGCTGATATTTATAATATTGATTGGGCTAATTTTTTCTTTCACACTTCTTTTATTGAAGCTCCGGCAGTGGTGTTTGGTGCTCCATCTTATAATAATCGAACTGTGTTGATGACTTATTCATTAAAGACAGTCACAAATGAATCTTTTAAATTCAAACTGTCTCCTTGGGATTATTTAACAAATAAGGATTTGACAGCTGTAGAAAATATTCCTTATCTGGCTTTAAAGAAGGGTACCACTCAATTAGGAAATCTCGTTATACAGGCAGCTACTGTGGAAAATGTGAATGATGCCTGGCTAAGCGTTGCTTTTGATACTCCTTTTTCAACGGTTCCCGTTGTTTTTGTTAGTCAGTCTACAGCTAAAAGTTCTTATCCGACGGTTGCCCGAGTGCGTAATGTTACAGAATATGGTTTCGAAGTTCAGCTGAGAAGAGAGGAAGCAAAGACCGGAACATTCACACGTGAAAATATTAATTATGTGGCTATTATTCCGGGAACGGCAACTATTGGAGATAAAACAATCAATGTGGGGTGTACTCCTGATAGTGTGATTGGTAAAATGTCTGAAACTTTACCACTTGAGTTTCCAGAGAAATATCAGAATCCGATTTTTTATGCCGCGACTCAGACTGCGAATGATAATATTACAACTGCTTTACGTTATATGTCACTCAGTGAATCGGGAGTAACAGTTTTCAAACAGAGGGAATCCTCAGCAAGTAATACTTCTGTTTCAAAAGATAAAGTGGGATGGATTGTAATTGATGATGCCAATAATGGGACAGGGATGAATTTTATTCCCACAAATAGCAATCCTAAAGTTTATTCTGATGCAGAGAATAAACAGTTATATATCTTCACTGAAAATGAAATTAAAGTGGAAATATTCAATGTATCTGGAGTTAAAGTTATTAGTACGACGTCCAAAAGTCCGGTTAATATTCAGGAACTTACTAAAGGAACTTATTTGGTACGCGTAGGGAAAAGTTATAGTACTTCATTTTTAAAAAAATAATTTTTTATTCATATAATATTAATTCATAGATTTTTATGCTTAAGGTAAATAAGATTTTTATGGTTTTGTGTGTGTTGATGGCATTTTCTACAAATACCATGATGCAATGCCAGTCAAAGGAACAAGCGTATTTTAGTCCGGGAAAATTGTGGCAAGATAATACTGGCACGCATATTAATGCGCACGGAGGTGGTACATTATATTATAACGGACGCTATTATTGGTTTGGCGAACACAAAAGTGACACGACAAGTTCTGCGTTAGTGGGAGTGATGTGCTATTCTTCTTCCGATTTATATAACTGGAAAAAAGAGGGGGTTGCTTTTTCTGTGGAGGAAAATAGAAACAGTGATATTACCAAAGGATGTATAATGGAACGTCCTAAGGTGGTTTATAATAAGAAGACGGGGAAGTTTGTTCTTTGGTTCCATCTTGAGTTGAAAGGGCAAGGTTATGTTGCTGCCCGAGTGGGAGTGGCTGTCAGTGACCAGATAACAGGACCTTATAAGTTTCTTCGTTCTTATCGCCCTAATCCGGGAATCTATCCGGCTAATATGACAGATAAGCAAAAGAAGCTAACTTTGAATGCCCGGGATTATGATAAATGGTGGACTCCAAAATGGTATAAGGCTGTGTCCGATGGTTTGTTTGTTAAACGGGATTTGAATAGCGGTCAAATGTCGAGGGATATGACCATATTCGTGGATGATGATGGGAAAGCTTATCATATTTATTCTTCTGAAGAAAATCTTACTTTGCAGATTGCCGAATTGACGGATGACTATCTGGGACATACTGGAAAGTATATTCGTATCTTCCCCGGTGGACATAACGAGGCTCCGGCTGTTTTTAAGAAAGACGGAGTTTATTGGATGATTACTTCCGGATGCACAGGTTGGGATCCTAATGAGGCACGCATGTTTTCCGCTCCCAGTATTTGGGGACCATGGAAGCAACACCCCAATCCTTGCGTGGGTAATGATGCCAAACTGACTTTTTATTCACAAAGTACCTTTATACAGAAAGTAGAAGGTAAAAAGGATGCTTATATTTTTATGGCGGACATATGGAGACCGGAACATCCTATCGATGCCCGTTATGTATGGTTACCTATTCAATTTGGTAAAGATGGCATTCCTGTATTGCAATGGATGGATTCCTGGAATTTGGATTTCTTTTCTTTAAAATAATGATTCTTAATTACTTTGAAAAGAATCAATTGTATAAATACTAAATTGATTTATGGAATATAAAACATTGCAGATAGACAACTTTAATGTAGAAATCAAGATGTCTGTTTTTTCTTCAGGGAACGGAATAAAGGAATTTCATGTGATGATTAATCTGAAGAATCCTATGTTACCTTTGGAGCAACAAATTAAACATTTGAATCAAGCAGTGGGTTATCTTTGTGAAAAGGAGCTTATAAATAATAATACAGTTTTGGTGTGGCGCCGTTATTTTATGAGTGATCCGGTTAATCAGTTTAAACTTTTACCTTCTTGTTTCGAAGAAGCTGTTTCTTTAACAGGGCAGGCGCCATTAAACAATTGTAAAATGGCGCTTTGGTGTTATTTTATACAGGATGCTGATATTACTAAAAAAGAAGATATCACTATTGTAAAACATTCCGGTTATTCTCATTTGTACCAAACGGGTTTGCATCATTTTTCAGAAAATGAATATCAGCAGACGCTCGGAATGTTTAAGTTACTACAAGATTCTTTAAAACAGAAAAAAATATCTTTTGCAGAGAACCTGATTCGCACATGGATTTATGTTCAGGGCGTTGATCTACATTATAATGGAATGGTGAAGGCACGTAAGGAAGTTTTTGTCCGTGAAGGAATGACACCGGATACTCATTATGTTGCAAGTACAGGCATTGAGGGAAAATATATTTATCAGAACGTTTTGGTATATATGGATGCTTATTCTGTTAAAGGTTTGAAGTCCGGACAAATTAAATATCTTTATGCTTCGAAATATTTGAGTCCAACGAGTAAGTATGGAGTTACCTTTGAACGTGGTACTGCTATTAATTACGGAGATCGATGCCATATTTTTATTTCAGGAACAGCCAGTATAGATGAAAATGGAGATGTTGTTTTTCCTATGGATATTTTAATGCAGGCTCAGAGAACATTAGAAAATATTCAGGCATTATTGAAAGAAGCTGGGGCAACATTCAAAGATTTGGCTCAGTTGATCGTTTATTTGCGAGATATTGCCGATTATCCTTTAATTAAAGAATATGTTGAGTCTAATTTACCAGATGTTCCTAAAGTGTTTGTCTTGGCATCTGTGTGCCGACCGGGTTGGTTGATCGAAATGGAGTGTATAGCTATTTATTCCGCACAAAATAGTTCATTTGAACCATTTTGATCGATGTGTGGATACAACTTTAGGAAAGAGTATCTCTCCACAGATGCTGAAACTATCTATTATGAATTTAGATATTTTTAAGTCTAAATGAGCGGATACAACATATTGTATACCTTTTGGAATCATTTGTAGTGTAGAAATTACTTGTAGAAGTTTATCTTTGCTCTCATAATGTAAAAACACAGAATCTTATATATAATGAAGCATTATTTAAACAAAAATTTATTTGCCATACTCTTTTTTACTTTTGCGTTGATCGCTTCTTTTCCTGCTCGTGTATCAGGTAGAGAGAAGAAAAGGGTTAACTATCCCGAGAGTCAGCGTGCGTATTGGCTTTCGGTGATGGATAAAATTGCTTATCCTTTACTGAGCAATGGCAGCCGGGGAACTTTAAAGCAAAATATGCCTGTTGAAAAGTTGGATGGGGTAACGGGTGAAAGGAAATGCACATACCTTGAAGCCGTGGGGCGTTTATTGTGTGGCATGGCTCCATGGTTGGAACTGAGTGATAGTTGTTCTGCCAAAGAACTGGCTTTGCGGGATCAATATCGGGCAATGGCGGTAAAAACCATTACAAGTATTGTAGATCCTGCTTCTCCTGATTATTTATATGGGTATATGGAGAGTCAGATGTTAGTGGATACTTCTTTTCTGGCGCAAGCGTTGCTGCGGGCGCACCATCAATTGTGGTTCGCTTTGGATGAAACAACTAAAAACCGTCTGGCTGAATGTTTCAGAAAAACCCGTGTGGTGAATCCATATTACTCCAATTGGCTGCTGTTTAGTGCCATGGTTGAAACTTTTTTCCTTGAAAATGACTTGCCTTTTGATCAGATGCGCATCCAGCTTCCGGTAAAGAAACATCAGGAATGGTATCTGGGTGATGGCACCTATGGCGATGGTCCGGATTTTCACTCGGATTATTACAATAGCTTCGTGATTCAGCCTTCGTTACTTGATATTTCTTCCGTTCTGGTCAATCATCAATTAATGGATGCCAAAGAGGGAATTGTCATTCAAAAGCGGTTTACCCGCTACGCTGCCATTCAGGAACGAATGATTTCCCCTGAAGGAACTTATCCCATTGTGGGACGCTCCATTGCTTATCGTATGGGAGCTTTCCAAGGACTTTCGCAAGCCAGTCTGTTACATCTTTTACCTGCTGAGGTGAAGCCTGCGCAAGTTCGTTGCGCGCTGACTTCAGTGATCCGTCGGCTCATGGATGCTCCCGGAACTTTCAATAAGGAGGGTTGGTTACAGATAGGAGTATGCGGGCATCAGAACGCAATGGCTGAATATTATATATCGACGGGAAGTTTGTATTTATGCACTACCGGATTGCTGGCACTTGGACTTCCAGCCACAGATCCTTTCTGGAGTGATCCGGCTGAGCCGTGGACTTCGGTAAAGGTATGGAATGGGGAGAATGTAAAAGCGGATAAAGCATTGTGAGGATATAAATAATCAGGGATTAACGTATAGAAAGAATAAATATCATGAAAAGATTACTAATGATTTTGATTGCCTGCATGGCTGTTTGGTCTCAGGCAAAGGCGGATAGCATATTAAATAATGTGTATGCGCGCCACGTGACCTCTCTCAATGGTTCGTGGAATTATATTGTCGATCCGTTTGATAATGGATATTATGACTATCGGCTGAACGCAAGTAAAGACGGCTTTTTCAGAAATAAAAAGGCTACCTCTAAATCGGATTTGGTGGAATATAATTTTGATACGGCTCCGCTGATGAAGGTTCCGGGTGACTGGAATACGCAGGACGAGAAATTGTTTTTTTATGAAGGGAGCATTTGGTATAAGAGGGATTTTAATTACACTTCAAAGCCTGGAACCCGGGCCTTTCTTTATTTTGGCGCGGTGAATTATCATGCGGATGTTTACCTGAATGGAGAACCTGTGGGGGTGCATGAAGGAGGATTCACTCCGTTCAACTTTGATGTCACGGATAAATTAAAGGAGGGTGCGAATTTTGTGATCCTTAGGGTGAACAATGAACGCCGACCGGAGGGTGTGCCCACGGTGAATTCCGATTGGTGGAACTACGGTGGCATCACGCGTGATGTGATGTTGGTGGAGACTCCCCGTGTATTTGTGGATGATTATCTGGTACAACTTCCCAAAGGACACTATGATCGTATTGAAGGATACGTTCAGCTCAACCAGAAAACGCCCGATGTGGAGATCTCTTTGGAGATTCCCGAACTAAAAATTCAACAGAAATTACGGACCGATGCTGAAGGGAAAGTGACCTTCACCTGTAAAACCAAACCAAAGTTATGGTCGCCCGATGCTCCCAAACTATATGAGGTGGTGATTCGTCACGGTGACGAGGTGCTGAAAGACAAGATTGGTTTCCGACAGATAGAGACACAAGGAAAAAGTATTTTGCTGAATGGAAAGAAGACTTTCCTTCGGGGAATTTCCATTCACGAGGAAGCACCCTATCGTCAGGGACGGGTGTTCTCGAAAGAAGAATCGGTGGTGCTCCTTAGCTGGGCAAAGGAGTTGGGATGTAACTTTGTCCGATTGGCTCACTACCCGCACAATGAATTTATGGTACGTGCGGCCGAGGAGATGGGCTTGATGGTGTGGAGTGAAATACCGGTCTACTGGACCATCCACTGGAGTGATCCGGAGACTTATAAAAATGCCTCCACACAATTGAAGGATATGATGGAGCGGGATAAAAATCGTTGTGGCATTATTATTTGGTCGGTGGCCAACGAGACTCCGCACAGTGAGGCGCGGGATCGGTTTCTTGCCAGACTTGCCGCCCAGGTTCGGGCTAAAGATAACACTCGCTTGCTGAGCATGGCCATGGAAGTGACCGGAACAAAAGGGAACATCAGTCAGGTAAAAGATAGTATGAGCAGATATTTCGACATTATCAGTTTCAACAATTATCTGGGATGGTATGGCGGAACGCCTGAAGATTGCAAAACCCGGCAGTGGGATATCCCTTACAACAAGCCGTTCTTTATCAGTGAATTTGGTGGAGAAGCGCTTCAAGGCAAGCATGGTGACAAAGATGAACGCTGGACGGAGGAATATCAGGAGGAGCTTTACCGGAACACACTGGAAATGTATAACCGCACAGAGGGATTTGCGGGAACTTCTCCGTGGATACTGATGGATTTCCGCTCCACTCGTCGCCAGTTGAGCGGCATTCAGGATTTCTTTAACCGCAAAGGAGTTATCTCCGAAAGGGGCTTAAAGAAGAAGGCGTTCTACGTGTTACAAGATTTCTATAGGATGAAGAAGGAGCAAGAACAGGCTAAAAAGTAAATTACTATAAGGAAAGTCTGGTTACGATATATATCAAACACTCATTTAGATGTATATCAAAAGGTAGCTTCGATATATATCAAATGCATACGATGATATATATCAAAATGAAAATGAGACTTTAGTAAAAGCAAATTATATAAAGGAATAATTGAACATATATACTTAAATAAATAGATATGAAAGAGATCACAAAATCTTTTAAACGTTGGGGCATGGGACTGACGGGCTTATTCGCTTTCACAGTAATGGTGGGTGCTCAGACACCCGACTGGGAGAATCCGGAAGTCTTCAGTATTAATAAGGAGGCTCCCCGTGCATCGGCGTTACCTTATAATAACGGACAGCTCGCCATTCAGGATGTATACGAGCAATCACCTTATTACCTCTCGCTCAATGGCACGTGGAAATTCAATTGGGTGAAGCGTCCTGACGAACGTCCGTTGGATTTTTACAAGGATTCCTATGATACGCGCGACTGGAAAGATATTAAAGTGCCCGGGAATTGGGAATTACAAGGATTTGGTACACCGATCTATACCAATGTAACCTATCCTTTTGTGAAGAATCCGCCTTTCATTGCGCACGATGATAATCCCGTGGGGAGTTATAAACGGACGTTCAACCTGCCATCTTCGTGGGACGGGCGACGGGTCTATCTACACTTTGAAGCTGGAACGTCGGCTATGTATGTTTGGGTGAATGGCGAAAAAGTTGGCTATAGTGAAGTGACCAAGAGTCCGGCGGAGTTTGATATTTCCAAGTATGTAAAGCCTGGAAAGAACTCCGTTGCAGTGGAAGAATATCGTTGGAGTGATGGTTCTTACCTTGAAGATCAGGATTTCTGGCGTATATCCGGTATAGATCGCAATGTATATCTCTACAGCACAGACCAAATTAGGGTGCAGGATTTCTTTGCCACTCCGGATTTAGATAAGAATTATAAGAATGGCTCACTCAGTGTGGCGATTTCTTTGAAGAATTTCACGGCTTCTTCCACGGCAAACAGCGTGGAACTTGCTTTGCTGGATGCAAACAATAAGTCGGTCTTTCGTGTCTCCAAGGTGGTAAATGTGCCGGCTAACGCTTCTTCGGAAGTAATTTTTAACCAGAAGGTCTCTTCTCCAAAGTTATGGAGCAACGAAACTCCGAATCTTTATACCCTGCTGATTACAGTAAAAGACGGGAATGGTAAGTTAGTAGAGGTGACCTCCACCAAGACCGGTTTCCGAAAGGTGGAGATCAAAGACGGACAACTCTTTGTGAACGGCATACACATGCTGATCCGTGGGGTAAATATGCATGAGCACAATGAGGTGACCGGTCATTATGTGACTCGGGAAACCATGATGAAAGACATTCGCACCATGAAGCAATTTAATATCAACGCCGTACGTATGAGTCATTATCCTCAAAGTGTGTTGTGGTATAAGCTTTGCGATGAATATGGACTGTTTATCTGCGATGAGGCAAACCTTGAATCTCATGGCATGGGCGCTGAGTTTCAGAATTGGTTCGACAAGTCCAAGCATCCTGCCTACCTTCCTAAATGGGCCGCGGCGCATAAAGACCGCGTCTCCCGCATGATGGAGAGAGACAAAAACCATCCATGTGTCATTCTTTGGAGTATGGGAAATGAATGTGGTAACGGTCCGGTGTTTCATGATATTTATAAATGGTTGAAACAACGGGACCCATCCCGCCCCGTTCAGTTTGAACAAGCAGGGGAAGATGTAAACACGGATATCGTTTGCCCTATGTATCCGGGTATGGAGACAATGAAAAAATATGCGGCACGGAAAGATGTGAAGCGTCCTTTTATCATGTGTGAGTATGCACATGCCATGGGCAATAGTTCCGGCAATTTTCAGGAATATTATGATGTGATCTCCACAAGTAAGCACATGCAAGGAGGATTTATCTGGGATTGGGTGGACCAGGGAATGCTTACCAAGGATGAGAATGGCCGTGCATACTGGGGTTATGGCGGAGACTTTGGTTCGGCCCATTATCCCAATCAGGAAAACTTCTGCCTCAATGGATTGGTGGCTCCCGACCGTACTCCTCATCCGGGCTTGTATGAAGTGAAGAAAGTCTATCAGAATATTATTTTTAAGGCGAAGGATTTGAAAAAAGGCCTTATTAGTATGGAAAGTCGCTTTATGTATCACAATTTGAACGAGTATAACTTTAAATGGGAACTGCTCAGGAATGGAGAAGTTGAAGCTTCTTCCGCCTTCAATGTAACTCAGGCTGCCGGAACAACCAAGGATTTGAAACTGAATTTGCCTGTTATTAAAGAAGAAGACGGGGTAGAATATCTGCTCAACATCTATACGTATACAAAAACTCCCACGGAAATCATTCCCGAAGGCCATGAGGTAGCGCGTGAACAGTTTACTTTGGGGGCTGATCGTTATTTCGCTGCCGAAACAAAAGCGATTGGAAATGAAATTACCAAGAAAGATGAGAATAATCGCCTCACGCTCACTTGCGGAGAGGTCCAATTGTCTTTCAACAAACGAAGCGGAACGTTGGATGCTTATGTCTATAAAGGTAAGTGGTTGCTCAACGGTCCACCGCAACCTCACTTTTGGCGCGCGCCCACTGATAATGACTTTGGCAATAATATGCCTTCCATTTGTAATATCTGGCGTACAGCAGGAAACAACAAACAGTTAAAATCCTTTGATATAAAGGAGAGTGAGGGCAAAACAGTGCTTACCTCTACCTATTATCTAAATGATGTATCGTCTGATTATACAGTGATCTACACAGTCTACCCTGATGGACGCTTGCAAGTAAACGTTGCTTGGAAGGCAGGTCTTAATGAACTGCCCGAAATGCCACGGTTCGGTATGCAGTTAAATCTAAATAAAGCGTATGAAAACTTTACTTGGTACGGTCGTGGTCCGTGGGAAAACTATTGGGATAGAAAGACAGCCAGTTTTGTCGGTCTTTATAAAAGCACGGTGGCTGAGCAATATTATCCTTACCTTCGCCCGCAGGAGAATGGAAACAAGACGGATGTTCGCTGGCTGACCCTCACCAATGGGGAAGGGGAAGGACTTCGCATCGACGGTCTTCAACCATTGAGTGTGAGTGCACTCAACAATCTTCCCGAAGATTTCGACCCGGGATTGACAAAGAAGCAGCAACATGTGAATGATATCAACCCGCGCAATGAGGTGATTCTTCATGTGGATCTGCAGCAACGTGGATTAGGAGGTGATGATAGCTGGGGGCGTCGTCCGCACGATCAGTATAGACTCACTCAGAAGGAATATAGTTACGGTTATATCATCAGTCCTGTCCGCTAAAATCACTTTAAGGAAACAGGTTGAAAACTAAAAAATGAAAAAGAGCCACGGATTACTTTGTAATTCGTGGCTCTTTTTCTACCTTTACAGCAAGTATAAAAATAACATAATAATAGAATGAAATGACATTAGTTGAACGATTTTTTAAATATGTAAGCTTTGACACTCAATCGGACGAGCTAACACGCCTCACTCCAAGTACTCCCGGACAAATGATTTTCGCCGAATATCTTAAAACAGAGCTGGAAGCTCTTGGACTGGAAGAGATTACTTTAGATAACTATGGTTACCTTTTTGCCACCCTTCCTGCTAACATAGACAGAAAAGTACCTACTATCGGGTTTATTGCCCATTTGGATACCAGTCCGGATATGAGCGGTAAACATGTTACTCCCCGTATTGTGGAGAAGTATGACGGCAAGGATATCATTCTTTGTGAGGAAGATAAAGTGATTCTTTCACCTTCTCAATTCCCCGAACTGCTGGATCATAAAGGAGAAGACTTGATCGTTACAGATGGCAAAACGCTCCTTGGAGCAGATGACAAAGCGGGCATCGCGGAAATTATTTCAGCCATGGCTTATTTGAATGAACATCCCGAAATTAAGCATGGAAAGATCCGCATCGGATTTAACCCTGATGAAGAAATAGGCGAGGGCGCCCATAAGTTTGATGTGGAAAAATTCGGATGTGAATGGGCATACACTATGGATGGTGGAGAATTGGGAGAGTTGGAATTTGAAAACTTCAACGCTGCGTCTGCCAAGATTACCTTTAAAGGCCGTAACGTGCATCCGGGATACGCCAAACATAAAATGATTAACTCTATCCGCATAGCCAATCAGTTTATTACCATGTTTCCACGTCACGAATCTCCTGAACACACGGAAGGGTACGAAGGTTTTTATCATTTGATTGGTATCACCGGAGATGTGGAACAAACCGTTCTTTCTTATATTGTCCGTGACCACGATCGTTCTAAATTTGAAAGTCGCAAAGCGGAAGTGGAACATTTAGTTCGCAAGATCAATGCCGAATTTGGTCAAGGAACCGCGACTCTTGAACTGAAAGATCAATATTATAACATGCGCGAGCAGATTGAACCGGTGATGCATATTATCAATACAGCCTTTGCCGCCATGAAGGCAGTAGGAGTAGAACCACAAGTCAAAGCAATCCGTGGAGGAACGGACGGTGCGCAACTTTCGTTTAAAGGATTGCCTTGTCCTAATATCTTTGCAGGTGGATTAAATTTCCACGGAAGATACGAGTTTGTACCCGTTCAGTCCATGGAAAAAGCCATGAAGGTGATCGTGAAAATTACCGAGTTAGTAGCCAGCAAATAAGCAAGAGATATGAAAACAACTCCGTTTACAGAAAAACATATCGCACTGGGTGCCAAGATGCACGAGTTTGCCGGCTATAATATGCCGATAGAATATTCCGGAATTATAGATGAACATCTCACTGTATGCAATAATGTAGGTGTTTTTGACGTGTCTCACATGGGAGAGTTCTGGGTAAAAGGGCCTCATGCGCTTGCCTTTCTTCAGAAAGTAACCTCCAATGATGTGGCTTCCTTACCCATTGGTAAGGCACAATATACCTGTTTCCCGAATGAAGAGGGCGGCATTGTGGATGATTTATTGGTGTATCATTATGAACCTGAAAAATATTTGCTGGTGGTCAATGCGTCCAACATTGAAAAAGACTGGAACTGGTGTGTGAGGCACAACGTTGATAAAGCAGAGCTGGAAAATGCTTCCGACAGAATGGCTCAGCTTGCTGTTCAAGGTCCCAAAGCAATCACAGTATTGCAAAAGCTTACTTCGGTAGATCTTTCCAAAATCCCTTACTATGGTTTTACTATGGGTGAATTGGCCGGATACTCTGTTATCATATCTAATACGGGATATACCGGAGCCGGAGGTTTTGAACTTTATTTCAATCCGGAATGTGGAGAAAGAATTTGGGAATTTATATTCGAGTATGGAGCTGAGTTTGGCATTAAACCAATCGGTTTAGGCGCACGAGATACATTGCGTTTGGAAATGGGTTTCTGTCTTTACGGTAATGATCTGAATGACACCACTTCTCCGCTTGAAGCAGGATTGGGATGGATCACAAAGTTCGTTGAAGGAAAGGATTTTATTTCCCGGGCATTTCTGGAAAAACAAAAAAGCGAAGGCGTCACTCGCAAATTAGTTGCCTTTGAAGCTATAGATCGGGGCATTCCCCGTCAGGGTTATGAACTGACTAACGCAGAAGGAGAAAAGATCGGTGAGGTAACTTCCGGCACCATGTCTCCCATCCGGAAGATAGGCATTGGTATGGGATATGTGCAAACGGCCTATTCCAAACTCGGTACGGAAATTTTTATCAAGATTCGTGGAAAAGGAATTAAAGCGGTAGTGGTAAAACCTCCATTCAGAAAATAGAATAGGCAGGTTGAAACTAAAAAAAACAGGAACGGTGTTATCATAGAAATACGATGGCATCGTTCTTTTTTTTATAACATTCTTTCTTTTTGCTTGAAAAAAAGTATCTTTGTAAGCATCAAATCTGAAAGTACAATGACCTATTTACCGAATCTTATAGCCGATTTGGCATTAATACTTGTTTCTGCGGGGATTATCACGTTAGTGTTTAAGAAATTAAAGCAACCGTTGGTTTTAGGATATGTTGTTGCAGGATTTATCACCAGCCCGCATTTATCATTCACCCCTTCTGTGATTGATAAGGCAAATATACAGACCTGGGCGGATATTGGTGTGATCTTTCTTCTCTTTGCTCTTGGACTGGAATTTAGTTTTAAGAAAATAATGAAAGTAGGAGGTACGGCCATCATTGCGGCTTGTACCGTTATCTTTTGTATGATTTTAGTGGGCATAGTTGTTGGTATGGCCTTCGGCTGGCATCGGATGGATTGCATCTTCCTCGGGGGGATGATTGCGATGTCTTCTACTACCATTATATATAAAGCCTTTGAGGATATGGGGCTGGGAAAGAAGAAATTTGCCGGACTGGTGCTTGGTATTTTAATATTAGAAGATATTCTGGCAATTGTTCTCATGGTGGTGCTTTCTACAATGGCTGTGAGTAAAAATTTTCAAGGAGTTGAAATGATTGAAAGTATAGGTAAATTGATATTCTTTCTGATCCTTTGGTTTGTTGTAGGAATATTTCTTATTCCGGAATTCCTAAAAAAAACACGAAAGTTGATGAGTGATGAAACGCTTTTGATTGTTTCTCTGGGAATGTGTTTCGGGATGGTGGTACTTGCCTCGAAGGCTGGGTTTTCTTCTGCATTTGGTGCATTTATTATGGGTTCTATCTTAGCTGAAACGATTGAGGCGGAGCATATTGAACATTTGGTGAAGCCGGTAAAAAATCTCTTTGGAGCAATCTTTTTTGTTTCTGTAGGAATGATGGTCAATCCTGCTTTGATTGTGGAGTATGCCCTTCCGATAGCGGTGATTAGTATTGCTGTGATTCTGGGGCAATCTGTTTTCGGCACTTTTGGTGTACTTTTGGCAGGACAACCTTTAAAGACTGCGATGCAGTGCGGTTTCAGTTTAACGCAAATTGGTGAGTTTGCTTTCATCATTGCTTCGTTAGGAGTAAGTCTGCATGTAACGAGTGATTTTCTGTACCCCATTGTAGTTGCGGTATCTGTTATCACTACTTTTCTTACTCCCTATATGATTCGTTTGGCCGAACCGGCTTATAATCGGGTGGAACGAACATTACCCCGTTCATGGAAACGCTTTTTGGATCGTTACTCTTCTGGTTCGCCGACGGTGAACTCAGAGAGCAACTGGAAGATATTACTCTTGGCGATGGGAAAGATTATTGTTATTTATTCCATTATTATTGTTGCCATTATTACCTTGTCTTTTCGCTTTGTAGTTCCGTCTTTTCAAGATTATCTTTCTCATTTTTGGGGTTCATTAGCCGGAGCTATATTCACTATTCTTTGTATTGCTCCTTTCCTGAGAGCAATAGTAATGAAGAAAAATCATTCAGTTGAATTTATTGCTTTATGGGAGGATAACCATGTGAATCGTGGTTCGTTAGTGTCCACTATCGTTTTGCGGGTAGTAATCGCCGTGGTATATGTCATGTTTATTATTGCTAGCTTATTCAAAGCATCAATCGGTTTAGCCTTGGGAGTGGCAATTATTCTCGTGTTTATGATGGTCTATTCCCGGAAATTAAAAAAGCAATCCATCCTTATTGAACGAAAGTTTCTTCAAAATCTCCGTTTCCGTGATGTACATGCCGAATATATGGGAACTAAAAAGCCTGCTTATGCAGGTAGTTTACTCTCACGTGATTTACATCTGGCTGATTTTGAAATTCCCGGTGAATCAATTTGGTCGGGAAAAACATTAGTGGAATTGAATCTTGGTAAAAAGTATGGCATACACATTGTTTCCATTCTTCGAGGTCTACACCGGATAAATATTCCCGGACCTTCAACCAGACTTTTCCCCTTGGACAAGATTCAAGTTATTGGAACCGATGATCAACTTAATATTTTCAGTGAACAAATGATGAAGGCGGATGTGACGATTGAAGATAAAGATATTGAGAAAAGTGAAATGACCTTGAAACAATTTATAATTGATTCAGATTCTGTCTTTTTAGGTAAAACGATTCGTGAATCGGGCATACGTGATAGTTATAAATGCTTGATAGTGGGATTGGAACGTGATGGAAATACGCTGAGAACTCCCGATGTGAGTGTCCCTTTTCAGGAAGGTGATGTGGTGTGGGTAGTAGGGGAAAAAGGACATGTATATGAATTAGTAAATCAAAAGAATGAATAATTCCATTTTTATTAAAGGAATAATTATTACTTTTACACCATTAATATATTAAATAGAATAACCATGAGTGATCCTAAAGATTGTCTGTATTGCCAAAACAATCAGACTTTACACGATTTAATGATTGAAATTGCTCAATTGAGCGTATCCAGAGTTTTTCTTTTTAAAGAGCAAACTTACCGTGGTCGTTGCCTGGTGGCATATAAAGACCATGTAAATGACCTTTTTGAATTAAACGATGAAGAACGCAATGCTTTTATGGCTGATGTTGCAAAAGTAACTCGTGCCATGAATAAAGCTTTTCATCCTGAAAAAATTAATTATGGTGCTTACTCCGATAAGTTATCTCACCTTCACTTTCACTTAGCTCCTAAATATGTAGATGGTCCTGATTTTGGTGGAACGTTTGCTATGAATCCTGGGAAAGTTTATCTTAGTGATGTTGAATATCAGAAATTAATTGATGCGGTAAAAACGAATCTATAGTCAATTATTAAGTGGATTGAAAATATTAAAAGGCCTCATTTTAGTGGCAGATAGCTTTAAAAAGTGAGAGATAAGTGAGAAATAAATTGTATCTCTCACTTCCTTTTTTATTATTAATCAGCTATTTATTCTGATTAGTGATGGATGAGAGATTCATTTGCGTTTTTTTGTAAAACTCCGGGACTTTTTTTTATCAGATGTAAAATAGATTTTATATTTATGGGTAAGTTTTAAAAGACTGTTTTGTTTTAATCCTTTCCTTCAAAATCAAAATCGAAGTCAAAATCATCTGAAAATTCAGGTGTACCGAATGTTTCTATTTCCCTTCTATCTTTTTTAGTGGGGCGTCCCGTTCCCCGGGCTCTGTCCACAAAACCGCTGACTCTGCTCATCTCGAGTAATTCGTATTGATCCGCAGTAGTAACGTTTTGTAGATACTCTGGAACTAGCTTTGCTCCAATTCGTTTTTCTATTGGCTGCAACACTTTAAATGAATAGGTAATAGGTGGCTTTCTTACTTGAATGACATCGCCAACCCTGATTGTACGTGCAGGCTTTACTTGTGAATTGTTAATGGTGACGCGACCTTTTTTACAAGCTTCGGCAGCGATGGTACGTGTTTTGAATATGCGTGTGGCCCACATCCATTTGTCTATTCTTGCTTCACCCATGATCTTTTATTTTTTATTAAATTGAGTCATTGTAATAGAAATCCCTGCCAAACAGAAATTCTTTATAATTTCTCCTGCTGTCTCCAAACGTTCATCCATCGTTTCCAAATCGGTATCTGAAAAATGTCCTAACACAAAATCTATCTGTCCACCGCGGGGAAAATCGTTACCAATCCCGAAACGCAGACGT